>NZ_JBAQWU010000495.1:0-6788 GCF_049299075.1 Gordonia sp. (in: high G+C Gram-positive bacteria) | reverse complement strand
CGGTGCGGTGCCGAGTTTGCCATCGGACAGGAATGTCAGATAGCTGGGCTTATTCGGGTCGAGCACCAACTGCTGGCGGCGGCCGCGCGCCTTGATCAGGTCGGGCACGATCGTCAGATACCGGGGCAGGCTGGCGGCGTAGACGTCCACCCGCAGCCGATGGCCGGGCTGCAGGACCGCATCGGTGGGCACCAGGTCCACGTCGATGCGGACCGGTTCGTCGGCGGGCACCGGAAGGCGGCGCTCTCGCGACAGGTAGTGCACGGCGTCGAGCAGGGCGCCGGTCCGCTCGTCGTAGGTGGACCGGGACGGGTCAAGCGCACGATTGGAGGCGGTCAGGGCGCCGTTGGTCAGGACAGTGGAGGTGCCGTCGGGAGCGACGTCGTTGACAGTGACAGCCCAAATGCCCTCGTGCGCGGTGGTCGAGACGTTCAGCCGCAGATTCATCGCCCCGGAGAGCTGCGTCGGCATGGCGACTGGATCGCTGGTGAAGCTGAGCGCGCCCTGCTCCTGGTAGGCGGCGTCGTCGTTGAAGCTTCGTCCGAAGACGATCGGGAGGCCCGCGAACACCTGCGAGATGTCGCGGGACTTCAGGCCGCGCAAGTCTGGCTTAGTGCGGATCGAACGACGCCGCGAGGCCGGCCGGGTACGGAGGCTGCCGTCGTGCCGGGCGTGGCGGGCCGTCCCCGACGACTCCTCGGCCAGGAACAGCCGCTGGGCGCGGACCTCGGCGCGCGGGAACACCGGGCCGCACGACCAATCGCCGCCCTGTTGCTCGACGGTCACTGGTCCGTAACTGTCGACGCCGTTCTCGATGCCCTTGAGCCAGCGATCGAACCACGCACGCTCGAGCACGTCGAGTTGCGGCGGCTGATGCTCGCGGCCATGGTCGCAGCCCGGATCCAGGTGGTAGCCGTTGGCCACGAGCATCTGCTTGCGGCCCGGCGCCATCTGCAGTTTGTCGTAGACGCGGGTGGCGCTGCGGCCGAAGAGGTCGTGCCAGGCGCCGACGGTGAAAGTGGCGGCCTCGATGTTCTCGACAATCGCCGATCGCTCGACGAAGTACGGGTGGTCGAAGATCCGGTGGTCCTGCGCGGTGAGGAAGCCCCAGAGCAGCGACGGCATCTCGGTGATCGGGCTGGTCATGCGGTCGCGCCACCAGCGGTAGAGGTCACCGGTAAAGATATCGCCGAGTGCCGTGGCCGGATTCGGCAACCATTTGACGCCGTTCACCAACGACAGCCACATCGGAATGAACGCCGATGGCATGCCGCCGGTGATGTAGATGTCGCGGACCACGTCCTCGCTGCCCTCGATGGCGAAGACTGCCTTGAGTGCCTTTGGCCGCAACGCCGCCGCCTGCAGCGCGTTGATCGCCGAGTAGCTCCAGCCGGCCATACCGACGTTACCGTCGCACCACGGCTGCTGCGCCATCCAGTCGATCACCTCGACGGAGTCGTGCTGTTCGCGTTCCCCGAGGATCTGCCATTTGCCCTGTGAGGCGCCGGTGCCGCGGACGTCGACCAGGACCTGCACGTATCCGGACTGCACCAGATTGCGGTTCACACCGAAGACATCGAACAGGCCGCGATCGAAGGTCCGGGTGAGCCGGGAGATCCCGGCCAACGGACCGGACGTGTGGGTCATCGTGCTGGCCGCACTGCGCACTGCGTGCCCGATACCCGGGCCGTGCAGCAGGTGGTCGAAGCCGTCGAGCAGGGCCCGGTTGTACGGGTTCACGTTGAGTACCGCCGGGAACGGCGTTTGGGTGGGCTGGCCGAGTCTGTTCGCCGGCCGCACGACGGTGGCGCGCAGCCGGACACCGTCGCTCATGGTGACGGTGACATTGCGGGAAATGTGCACGCGCGGGTAGGGCTTGCGGCCGTACACCGACTGGTACCAGGTCGCGGCCTGGTGGCCGCCGTCGGCATCTCGATAGCCGGGTGCGCCAGCGGCCGGGTGCGGGGCAGCGCCCCGATTGTGGAGATCGAGTGGCACGCTCACGTGTCTGTCCCTTCTCACCGCGCTGGCGGCAGGTCACACCCCGACGAAGTTCCCGGTGTGATCTGGCACACCGAGAACATGTTCTCGAATCAATTAAGCACGAGAGAGTTCCTGATTGTCATCCGGGGGTCACCGTACCGGTGTCTTCTGGTGATCGCAGTGTTATCAACGCGGCCGCCGTCATGGCCATCGCGCCGGAAATCTGTACTGATAAGTCCCGTTCCGGCGACGACGACGAACGGACTGCACCGCCGATGAAGGCCGAGGCCTCGCCGTCGGTGGTGGGTACGGCGGCCGGGCTTGACCAGTCCGCGCCGAACACTGGCAGGCCGTTGTATTCGGCTCGATGGGCCCACGCCGACTCGGCCGAAGCCAGCACGATGGCACGGGCCCGAGCGCTGAGCGCGCGAAAGTGCCGGCGCTCGGCCACTGTGTGCGGGGTGGGCAGATCGGTGACGATCAGAGCCAAGTTGCGCACCAGGATCCCGGCGAACAAGCCGCCGTCGCCACCGCCGGCGCCGATCACCACTCCGTTGGTGGTGCACCGCTGCTCGACGACGCCGAGTAGCGCTTCCAGGCGCTCCAGATGTCGGGGCTCCCGCGTCAATCCGAAGCACTCCAGGTACAAACCGAGCGCGACGCCCTGGCAGTAGGTGTACATGGCGTTGATGTATCGGCGGCTGCCGTCGGACTCCACCCAGAAACCGTCGGCGATCAGTCCGCTCGGCAGCAGCATGGTCTCGTTGATCCAGTCGGCGGTGGCGACCGCACGCTCGACCCGGCCGCGCCGGGCGAGGAAGATACCGGCCGGGCCGTTGGCGGGGACGTTGAAGAAGTGGTCGGTGGTGCGCCACGGGATGCCGCCGCCGTGGTCGGGTGCCCACGCGGCATAGAGGACGTCGGTCAGGATGCGTTGCCCGCGCGCATGCCCGGGCCCGTTTAGGTGGCGATCGCAGCGTTCCACGGCAAGCGCCAGCCAGGCCATATCGTCGTAGTAGGCGTTGGTCCACCGGCCGGTGTTGCGTATCTTGATGCCGCGCACCAGCGCGTTGGCCTCGCCGGCGGCGCGCTCGTCGCCGAGCAGGGCGGCGTCTACCAGCAGATCCAGCAGGTGGGCCTGCCACCAGTAGTTCCAGGACGCGGTGAGGCGCTGCTTGCTCAGCGGTCGCCCGGGTGGCGGCCATGCGCTCGCGCCGATGCGGGTGAACGGGACCCAATGGCCGATCCGGTGCAGATTACGCTCGCGAATGGCGCTGACCGCGGCGGTAGCGCGGGCCAAGGCCGGCGCCGGTCCGCGCTGTGCTCCGGTAGGCGATTCGACATCAGCAGGCATGGCCGTTATTCTAGAGCGCGGTTCATCGGATTCACTTCGATGTATCGAGTTCAACCAGAGACCGTCGGTGGTCGGGAGAGATCCCGATCGAAGGTCCGGGAATTTTCTCGGCGGCCCACGCAGGATGAACGAGGAGAGTACCGCTTCTGTGGCTGCATGCCGCCGGAGAGATTCGCCCCGTTGCTTCTGCTGCGGGGCGTGATTTTTTCCGGGTCCGGACGCGCCGGCGTCTCTGGGTCGCGACACCCGCAGGGTGTCTCTAACAGACACGAGAGGAGGCGAAGTATGTCCACGCAGGAAAAGGTCGCAGCAGTCGCTGAGATCACCGAGCACTTCAAGAGTTCCACCGCAGCGGTCATCACGGAATACCGTGGTCTGTCCGTCCCGCAGATCGGTGAACTCCGTCGGTCGCTCGGCGAAGGCGCCACGTACTCCGTCGCCAAGAACACCCTCGTCAAGCGTGCTGCCGCTGAGGCAGGCGTTGAGGGGCTCGACGAGCTGTTTGTCGGTCCGACCGCGATCGCCTTCATTGAAGGTGAGCCGGTTCTGGCAGCGAAGGCCATCAAGACCTTCGCCAAGGACAACAAGGCCCTGGTCATCAAGGGCGGCTACATGGACGGCCGCGCGCTGTCCATCGCCGAAATTGAGGCCATCGCCGACCTGGAGACCCGTGAGGTCCTCCTGGCCAAGCTCGCCGGTGCCATGAAGGGCAACTTGGCAAAGGCTGCCGGGCTGTTCATTCAGCCCGCCTCGCAGGTCGCGCGTCTCGCCGCGGCTCTGCAGGAAAAGAAGGACGGAGAGGCCGCTTAGGCCTTGTCCGACCACCCCGCTCCCGGACAACCGGGGGCACCACAAACCAGGTCCGCACCGCGGGCCATCCCGTCCGGGAATTAGAGGAAGGACGCCATCATGGCGAAGCTCACCGCTGACGAGCTCATCGAGCAGTTCAAAGAACTGACTCTGCTGGAGCTCAGCGATTTCGTGAAGAAGTTCGAAGAGGTCTTCGAGGTCACCGCAGCTGCTCCGGTTGCTATCGCTGCTGCCGGTGCTCCGGCTGCCGGCGCCGAGGCTGCTGCCGAGCAGGACGAGTTCGACGTCGTGCTCGAGTCGGCCGGCGAGAAGAAGATCCAGGTCATCAAGGTCGTCCGCGAGGTCGTCTCGGGTCTGGGTCTGAAGGAAGCCAAGGACCTCGTCGAGGGTGCTCCGAAGGCCCTCCTGGAGAAGGTCAGCAAGGAAGACGCTGAGGCTGCCAAGGCCAAGCTGGAAGAGGCTGGCGCCTCCATCTCGCTCAAGTGAGATAGGCCGCCTGCAGAGGCGGTCTCCAGCCGGTTACGGCGCAACGCCAACGAGGCTCGCGGGATTATCCCGCGGGCCTCGTTCGCATCGGTGTGTCCAGATCCGGGACCGGGGCCGGGGACCGAGGTCGTGATGGGCACATCCGCGTCGAACGTTTTACTGGTCAGGTGACCGACTCTGAGCGGCGAAATTGTGGTTGATCAGCAGGGGCTTTGGTCCCGCTATGAACCGGGCCACAGGGGCGGGTGGACAGATCGTTGTCTCACTTTTGCGCGGGGCCGATCTTTGGGTACTCTCAGCCTACCGAGAAGTTACCGCTAGGTAAGTTCGACGTTCTGTCCATACCAGGCAAGCCCGACGGGCGCGGGGTGAACACGCCGAGCCCGTACGCTAGAGTGACCCCAGCCACATAGGCGGCACTTAAGTGAACCAAAGCTTCGCGGGAGTGAGTCGGGGACTAGAGCGATGACTTCTCAGGTGCCATTACATCGTCTGGAGGGACGCAGTGGGAGTCGAAGTCACAGTTGAAGGTTTGACCAAGTCTTTTGGTTCACAGAACATCTGGCGCGATGTCAGCCTGACCCTGCCGGCCGGCGAGGTCAACGCACTCCTCGGCCCGTCGGGTACCGGTAAGTCGGTCTTCCTGAAGACGCTGATCGGTCTGCTCCACCCGGAGCAGGGTTCGGTCGTCATCGATGGCACCGATATCACCCAGTGTTCGGCCAAGGAGCTCTACGAGATCCGCAAGCTCTTCGGCGTCCTCTTTCAGGACGGCGCGCTCTTTGGCTCGATGACCCTGTACGACAACATCGCCTTCCCGCTGCGCGAGCACACCAAGAAATCTGAGGACGAAGTCCGTCGCATTGTGATGGACAAGGTCGAGTTGGTGGGCCTGGCCGGCGCCGAAGACAAGCTCCCCGGTGAGATCTCCGGCGGTATGCGCAAGCGTGCCGGTTTGGCCCGCGCCCTGGTGCTCGACCCGGAGATCATCCTCTGCGACGAGCCGGACTCCGGTCTGGACCCGGTGCGTACCGCCTACATCTCGCAGCTGTTGATCGACATCAACGCCGAGATCGACGCCACGATCCTGATCGTGACCCACAACATCAACATTGCCCGCACCATCCCGGACAACATCGGCATGCTGTTCCGCAAGGAACTGGTCATGTTCGGCCCGCGCGAAGTGCTGCTGACCTCCGAGCAGCCCGTCGTCAAGCAGTTCCTCTCCGGTGACCGCTTCGGTCCGATCGGTATGTCCGAGGAGAAGGACGAGGCTGTTGCTGCCGCCGAGGCTGCCATGCAGGCCGCTGGTATCGGTGGTGGTGGCACCAAGGACGACTTCAGCGAGATCATCCCGCAGGTGCAGCCAAACCCGGATATGCCGGTGCGGCAGGCGGCGATCCGCCACCGTCAGAACGTGCTGAACATCATCGGCACGCTCCCGGTCAACGCGCAGGAGGCCATCCGTGCGTCGATCGCCGACGAGGATCGCCGTGCCCTCGAGCAGCCGGAACACTCGGCGACCCTGGTCGCCTTGGCGAACCACCAGTTCGACTACCCCGGTGGCGGGTTCAACGAGTTCGACGCCAACACCCAGGTGGTCGCCACCGACGGCGGCGTGACCGAGGTGATCGAGACTCCGACCCAGGTGCTCACCACCGACTACGAGGCGGCGACGCAGACGATCGTCCTCGACGATGCGCGCACCGAGGAGATCACCACCGTGCATAAGGATGGCACTCGAGAATGACAACTGCCACCCAGCGTGGCGTCACGAGAATTCAGAAGGCCGGCGATGGGGCTCTGACCCAGACCGGTAGCATCGTCCAGATTTTCGTTGACGTGATACGTCAGCTTTTCGTGCGCCCATTTCAGTGGCGTGAGTTTATTCAGCAGGCCTGGTTCATCGCCAGCGTCACGATCTTGCCGACGGCGCTCATCGCGATCCCGTTCGGCGCGATCGTGTCGCTGCAGACCGGTTCGCTGATCAAGCAACTCGGCGCCGAGTCGTTCACCGGCGCGGCCAGCGTGCTCGTCGTCGTCCAGCAGGGTTCCCCGTTGGTGACGTCACTGCTGGTGGCTGGTGCGGCCGGGTCGGCGGTGGCCGCCGACCTCGGTTCACGCACCATTCGCGAAGAGATCGACGCGATGGAAG
>NZ_JBAQWU010000494.1:0-8238 GCF_049299075.1 Gordonia sp. (in: high G+C Gram-positive bacteria) | reverse complement strand
ATTACCCCACTTTCCCCCACTTTCCACCCCTCACGCCCCACCTGACATCCGCCGGGATCAAAACACCAGCTCAGAACGCACACATGAGGAGATGTTCTTAGGAATCCCGAAACGCCCGCGGCGTGTCGCAGCTCACTTTGTGGGCCTTATGAGCACTCATGAGACACGTGGGTCACTGAAATTGGGCATGGTGGGGCATTGTGGGGCAGGAGGCGGGTGCGGTGGGGCAACGTCCCAGCATCACAAAATCGGGGGCCATCCCCTCGTTTCCGAGACGATGACCCCCGAAGGGTCGGTGGGCGGCTCAGGCCGCCGACGACATGCTTACCGCCCGTCCTCATGGAATCGGCGATTGAATCGGTCCTCCATGCGCGAGCTCAGCGAGCCAGACGAGGCCGCACGGCCACCGGACTTGCCGGACTTGCCAGCGTCCGTGCCGCCGCGTGGCCCCAGCAGCAGGACGAGTCCGCCAGCGAACATGACGAAGAAACCGACCAGGCTGACAACCTTGAGCTCGCCGATGGCGACAGGAACCATCAGACCGCCGACCAACAGGGCGAGTCCGACCAACAACAGGAGAGCGGCTTGCCACCGGCGACGTGCATTGGGTCGCCCGGGACGCTGCTTGCTGACACTCGAAACGAATTTCGGGTCCTCGGCATACAGCGCGCTCTCAATTTCATCGAGCATTCGCTGCTCATGCTCCGAAAGCGGCACTGCGCCCCCTCTCAATCCAACGACGACACCGATCACCGTCGGCATTGCCTCCATACTAGGAGGATATCGCGTTGGCAGCCACCTTTACTCCCGCGTAAATGCGCGTTCATGCGCCCAAATCGTCGAGAAGGGGCGCCGATCCGGGGAGTCGACCCTGTTCGTACGCGAGCAGGGTCGCGTCCGCCGCGTCCAGAAACTCCGCGGCACGCCGCTCTACGCGAGCACAGAGGGTGTCATCGACCTGCCGGACCAGACCGGCCTCCACGCGCGACCGCATCACCGACAGACCGCCGAAGTACTCGGCAAGATCCGCGTACTCCGGAGCCACCGCCTTGATTCGGCTCCACGCATCGCGTGCATCGCGGCGTCGCCGAACCGGCCCGGGCGGTTCGCATACGGCTAGGATCGCCCCCGCAGCCCGAATCGCCGCCAAATAGAACTGCCGGAACCGCTCCGCACCATCGTCGGTGACACCGGCCGCCTCATCGAAGAGCACTTCGGCACGATCGAGTAGATCCCGGCTGCGGTGAACCAACCACGGATCCACCACTGTCCGCCCAACGGGCCTGCGCGCGGTACGTCGACTATTCGTCGTCATGACGTCTCTCCTTCCACTGCACGGAACATCTCACGAGGTACCGACAATTCCGCCGCCGCGACAGACCTTCGATACCAAGAACCGTCCCCGCCGACGCCGGACCGGCAAGAAGAGATAGTGTCTCTCCGAACATGCGAGGCGGTTGACCGGGGCGGGAGGTGCAATGTCGACGCGATTGATCGCTCTGCCTGCGGCCGAGGTGAATGCTTGGCTCGATCCGGCAATCCACACCTATGTGACGGCCATGCGATATCCGCGCGGCACCGAACACACCAGGGTCGATCTCTGGCGCAACCACCTGACGCGATCCGGCTGGACCGCGGTGGCCGCTCTCACGACCGTTTCGGCGACCGAACTCTTCCGTCCGGGGCTCTCCCGGCTCCGACTCGACACCGAGTGGGCCCACGACCGGGAAATCCTAGTCGGGGTGGCGTACGGCTACACCGGTGCCGCCGACCAGTGGTGGAACCGTCAGCTCCGGCGCGGATTAGCCGGCCGCGGTTACCCCACCCCACAGGTCGACGCGATCACCAGCGACTACTTCGAACTCACCGAGTTGCACGTGCACCCGTACGCGCAGGGACGCGGCCTGGGCGAGGCACTGCTAACCACGTTGGTTGCCGGGCGTCCCGAAGCACGCATCCTGTTGTCCACGCCCGAAGTCCACGGTGAGCGCAACCGGGCCTGGTCCCTGTACCGGCGAATGGGATTCGTCGATGTGCTGCGCCACTACACCTTCGTGGGCGATCCACGCCCCTTCGCCTTCCTCGGACGGAATCTCCCACTCGGCGGCCCCGGCCCGGCCTCGCCGGAATGAATCACACACTCTGGCACGATGACACCGTGCGCACTCCCCGCTTCCCGGCACCCCGCTTCCCGGTACCCCGCGTCCCGGTACTCGCCTGCGTGGCCCTGCTCGCGCTGATCCCGCTGCTGAGCGGCTGCCTGACGCGCTCGTCGACCGTCGGCGACCAGTTCTCCGGCTTCATCGTGGTCGCGGCCAGCCCGAATGTCGGCCCGGCCGCGCCCACCTTCGACGTCCCAGCCTCGATCGCCGGATCCGTCTCGGTGACGCCCTACCCGGGTGATGCGGCCGTGGAGCGGCCCTCGGGCGGCAACCCGAATGCGATCACCGGAAAGGTCGGTTCGCAGCTGACCTTCACCAACCTGACGACCGGTCAGTTCTCGCAACTCGGTGACATCATTTCCAGCGCGCTCGACGCCGGTGCCACCATCACGCTCGGGGCAACCCGCCGCGGCGAGATCGTGCGCGTGCGCGGCACCGCGACCCTGACCGGCCTTACGCCGCAGACCTACTACGTGTCGATCACCGTCGAATTCGGCGGCACCGTGGTGGCCACCAACGGCACGACTGCCGGCGAATCGGCGGTGACGTGGATCCCCGAACCAGGCCAGAGCGACGAGTTCAACGCCGATGCCAAATACGCGGATCCGGCCACCGCGGCCATGCCCGGCTGGACCACCTTCCTGGCACTGTTGTGCCTGGGCATCGTGGCACTTGTCGGCGCGATCGCCTATCGCTTCCGCGATCGCTCGGCGCGTTACGTGCCGTCCGGAGCCGAACGCGTGGCGGACCGACCCGGCTTCGTTACCAAGCTCGGCGATTTCGCCCAGCGCCAGAAGGCCAAGCGTGCGCACGGCCGCGCGACCAGCACCGCCGATGCGGCCACCGGAGACGGCTCCACAGGCAGCGGCGCAGTCGGGGCTGACACCGACGCGGCTGACCGGGACTAACCTCAGGCCGGGACTAACCTCAGGCCGAGACTAACCTCAGGCCGGGGTTAGCGCGCCCCGCGTATCAACACCCAGTCGATCAAGGACCTCACTCGTGGCCCGAGCGAAGTTCAGCGTGCAGAAGTGTAGACAAGGTGCGCCCTCGGCAATCAGCCGCTCCGACATCTCGGTGGCCAGGTCAATTCCGACGGCGCGGACCGCCTCCCGATTCTCTTCGGACCCATCACCGGCTGCCGCGGCCAACCGCTCGGCGACCGGCTGCGGCAGCGTACTTCCGGACAGTTCCACCATCCGGCGCACACTCTGCAGCGACGTGATCGGCATCAGTCCGGGAATGATCGGCTTGGCGCCCTGCTCCGGGTCGGCGGCCACCACCCGATCCCGCAGCCGCACATAATCCTCAACATCGAAGAAGATCTGCGTCACCGAGTACTCGGCGCCCGCCCGCAGCTTGCGCACCAGGTTGCCCGTGTCAGCGGCAAGGTTTGGCGCCCGATGATGCCCTTCGGGGAACGATGCGACGCCGGTATGGAAGTCACCGAGGGCACCGATGAGTTCCACCAGTTCGCTCGCATACTCCACGCCCTCCGGGTGCGCGATCCACTCGCCCATCGGATCGCCAGGCGGATCCCCGCGCAGCGCAAGCAGGTTCGAAATCCCCTTATCGGCATAGGCACCGACTAGACCGCGCAACTCATCGACGCTGTGACCAACCGCGGTCAGGTGAGCCACCGTGGTCAGCGTGGTGGACGTCGCCAGTTCACCGGCAATGCGAACGGTGCGGTCGCGGGTAGAACCGCCGGCGCCGTAGGTCAGCGACACAAAGGCCGGGTTCATCCGCTCGAAGACGCGGACGGCATGCCATAGCCGGGCCTCATCGCCCTCGGTCCGCGGCGGGAAGAACTCCAGCGAGAACGGTACCGGTCCGACATGAGGTGCGGCGATAGCCTCCACGACCGACTGCTGCCCACCAGACTCCGAAATCACACTCACCCGGCCGATTCTACGGACGGCCGCCGCGATCACCGATTTCACGACGAGGTTTGGCGCACGCCCCGCCCCAGCCTTGACCTGATCCATCCCGTGCGCTAGAACCGCACTCAGCAGGCCGTGCGAGCAGCCCAGTTCACCCCGGTAGGCTTACCGACGTGTTGAGTCAGCAGGACGTGCCCGGGGCCGTCGACGAGGTTTTGCGCGACTTCTTCGCCACCAGCACCGTCGCGCTCGACACCGTCTCACCGACCGCCGCGGAGGCTGGCCGCGCGCTCGACGATTTTGTGCTGGGCGGCGGTAAACGGATCCGACCGCTGTTCATCCATGCCGGCTGGCAGTGCGCGATCTCGGCGGCCGACCGACCGCCGGCGGCCCCCTCGGCGCAAGCCACCGAGGCCCTGATGCTGCGGGTCGGCGCCGCTATCGAACTAATCCAGGCCTGCGCCCTGGTGCACGACGACATCCTCGACCGCAGCGACACCCGACGCGGCCGTCCGACCGTGCACCGCCGCTTCGAACGACTCCACGAGCGGCTGCGCTGGACCGGCGACGGCGCCCACCACGGCAGCTCCGTCGCCATCCTGCTCGGCGACCTCGCGCTGGCCTGGGCCGACGACCTGGTCCACGGCTACCGGCCCACCGGAGATGCGCCGCTCCCACCGCCGCTCCCGCAGGCTGCCGGCGCGGCGTGGTCCCAGATGCGCACCGAGGTGCTCGGCGGCCAGCTGCTCGACATCACCAATGAGGTTTCCGCTGACGAGTCCGTCGACGCGGCGTACCGGGTCATGGAGTTCAAGACGGCCGCGTACACCGTCGCCCGGCCGCTGCAGATTGGCGCCGCCCTAGCCAGCGCCTCGGCGGCATTGTCGACAGATCTGCGTCGGATCGGCACCGACCTCGGGCTGGCCTTCCAGCTCCGCGATGATCTGCTCGGCGCGTTCGGCGATCCGGCGCAGACTGGTAAGCCGTCCGGTGATGATCTGATCGCCGGAAAGCGCACCGTGCTGATCGCGCGCGCCCTTGCCGATTCCGGTCCCGTCGTCGCCGACCGGCTCCGTGCCCTGCTCGGACGGCCACTGTCGCCCGACGAACTGGCCGACGCGCGCACGATCCTCACCGATTCCGGGGCGGTCGCCGCCGTGGAGGCGCAGATCACCGAGCACGTCGACGAGGCGCAGAGCCTGATCGCCGGGCTCGACGTCGCGCCCACCGCCCGCGCCGATCTCACCGCGCTCGCGCACCGCATCGCCGATCGGCAGGCCTAGCCGGTGACCGCCCGCCACATCGCCGTCATCGGTGCCGGTCTTTCCGGTCTGGCCGCAGCTGCCCACCTGGCCGGACGCGGATACGACGTCACTGTGCTCGAAGCCCGCGACCGGCCGGGCGGCCTCGTGCGCACCGAGACGCTGCTCGGCGCCGACGGATCAGCACACCGCTTCGACACGGGCGCAACGGTGCTCACCATGCCGGAGCTGATCGTCGATCCGCTCACCGCTGTCGGCGTGGAGCCGGCCGAAGCACTCCGCAGGCTTGCGCTGCAACCGGTCGATCCCGGCTACGTGATGAACTACGCCGACGGCGCCACGCTGTCCTTGCCGCGCGATCCGGCTGCCATTCCGGCCGCGGTCGAGGCGGCGTTCGGCGCGTCCGCCGCTCGCGGCGTGCCGGAGCTCCTCGGCTGGCTACGCGAAGTCTACGACGCCGAGTTCAACGTATTTATCAACCGCAACTTCGACGGCGCCAAAGACCTCACCAGCGTCGAAACCCGCAGTGCTGCAAAGAAACTCGCTCAGCTCCACACGCTGGGCGGCCTCACTGGAGCGGTCGCCCGATTCGTCGACGACGAGCGCGTGCAGCGCGCTTTCACGTTCCAGGCGCTCTACGCCGGCGTTCCTCCGCACCGCGCGCGCGCCATCTACGCGATCATCGCCGATATGGATATCGGCCGCGGCCTGTCCGCACCGGCGGGCGGTATGGGACGGGTCGGCGAAGTGATGGCCGACGCCCTCACCGAGGCCGGCGTCACCATCCGCTACGGCACCCGCGTCACCGACCTGACCGGTTGCGGCCGCACTGTGACCGGCGTACGCACCGCCGACGGCGAGCAGTTGACCGCCGACGCGGTGATCGCCACCGGCGAACGCGACGAGGTGGCCGAACTCCTTAGCGCCGAGTTGCCCACGGCACACAGGCGCGGCCTCCGACGTCGGCTCCGGTACTCGCCGAGCGCCGTCGTCGTGCACGGGCTCCTGCCGGCGGGGACGACCGACGCATGGTCGTCCGGTCATCACACCGTCGACTTCGGCGCCGCCTGGACCCAGACTTTCGCCGAGATCACCGGGCGGCGCGGTACTCCGATGTCCGACGGTTCCTTCCTCATCACCCGCAGCGCGGTGAGCGACCCGCAGACCTTTATCGCAGGCGGACAAGAATCAGTGTCTGTGCTGGCCCCCACCCCCAACCTCGCCAGCGCACCCCTCGACTGGGACTCGATCGGCCACCCCTATGCGGCCGAAGTGTTGTCCACGCTCGCTGCGCGCCGATACCCGGGTCTGGACCGACTGCAAGTTCTGCGCATCGATCATCCGCAGACGTGGCAGCGCGCCGGGCTGACCGCTGGCACGCCGTTCTCGGCCGCCCACACCGTCGGCCAGACCGGCCCCTTCCGCACCCGTAACACATGGCCGGGCGTGGGAAACTTGTTCCTCGCCGGGAGCGCGACGGTCCCCGGTGTCGGCATTCCGCCGGTCCTGGTGTCCGGCGGCCTGGCTGCCCAGCGGGTCGAGGGGCTGTTGGGATGAGGCGCTGGTACCCCGATTCGGTTCTCGGCTTCGTCGGCGCCCTCTTGTTGACCGTCGGCACGTACGGCCTGGCCGATATCCCACGGAACGACGACACGCTCGCCGATCTCGGACTCTCCCCACTCTCCTATGGTCACGGCAAGTCGATCGCATGGATCCTTTTCTGGGCCGGAGCCGCGCTGATGGTGATCGCGTGGGTGCGGATCGGCCGCGCACTAAACAACCGGACCTGCGGCCTGGACCTGCGCGGAGTTCGATGGACCGTCGCCGCGTGGGTGGCGCCCATGGTGCTGGCGATCCCGGTGTTCAGCCGCGACGTCTACGCCTACCTCGGCCAGGCGAGGGTGCTGGCCGAGGGTTTCAACCCCTACTACGACGGTCCCGCGCACGCGCCCGGGCCGATCGTCGATTCGATGGCGCAGATTTGGGCGCCCACCACTTCCCCGTACAGTCCGGGGTTCCTGCTGATCGTGCGCGGTGTGGTCGGCGTCGCCGGGGAGAACGTGTGGCTGGGCGTCTTCCTGATACGACTCATCCTGCTCATCGGCTTGGGACTGTGCGTCTGGGCCCTGCCTGTGCTGGCCAAGCGTTTCGGCGCCTCCCAGCGCATGTCCCTGTGGCTGGTGCTGCTCAATCCGATGCTGCTCGGGCACCTGGTCGGCGGCGCGCACCTGGAACTGCTGATGATGGGCCTGTTGGCCGCGGGTATGGCGCTCGCGGTCACTACTCGCCCGGCCGCGGGCCTGCTGTTTTTGGGCCTAGCTGCGTCGATCAAAATCACCGCCGCCATCGCGATCCCGTTTGTCTTCTGGATCTGGCTGGATCAACGCCGCCAGAGCAAAACCCTCACTCCCGCCGACCGCACCGGCATCTTTGTCGCCACCGCGGCCATCCCGGCTGCCGTCTTCGGCTTCTTCACCGTGCTACTGGGTCTGGGGGTCGGCTGGATCAATGGGCTGTCGTGGGCGTCGCGCATCATCAACCCGTTCACCATCCCCACCCTCGTCGGGCACATCGTCACCTATGTCGCCGCCCCGTGGCAGGTGTGGAACCTGCAAGAGGTGCTGCCGGTGACCCGCGCCATCGGCCAGCTGATCCTGGTGATTCTGCTCGTCTGGCTGTGGTGGCGGTTCCGCGCCGACTCCCGCGCCGCGCTGGCGGGTGCGGCCTGGGCGATGCTGACCCTGCTACTACTGGAACCGTCCACCCTGCCCTGGTACTACGTATGGACCCTGGTGCTGGCGATCGCCTTCGACCTGCCCCTGTGGGTGCGGCAGCTGGTGGTCGGCATCAGCGTCTACTTCCTGATCGTCTTCCAGCCGGACGATTCGATCGTCTTCTACAAACCAGTCGAATCACTGATCGCGCTCGCCC
>NZ_JBAQWU010000493.1:0-6087 GCF_049299075.1 Gordonia sp. (in: high G+C Gram-positive bacteria) | reverse complement strand
GGCTTCGGGCTCGGGGCCGGTGTCGCGGCGGTCCTCGCCCAGTGGGCGCCGTGGCCCAGCCAGTTGGCCTACCTGATCAACATCGCGATGACCGTCGTCGCCTTGATTCTCCTCTGGTCGACGCCCGAGACCCGCACCGGTGCCCGCGACGGGCGGTTGCTTGACGATCTTCGGATCCCGTCCGCCGGTAAACGCGCGTTTTGGGTGCAGGTCGCGCCCATTGCGCCGTGGGTGTTCGGTACGTGTGCTGTTGCCTATGCGGTGATCCCGCAGCTGCTGACCCCGAAGACCGACGGCTGGCAGATCGTGTTCGCCGGACTGTGCTGCGTTATCGGATTGACCGCGGGGTTCTTTGTGCAGACCCTCGGCCGCCGGATCGACCGACCCGGCTCGCCGCGGGGTGCCATCGTTGCGATGATTCTGGTGGTGGCCGGCATGTTGTTAGCCGCGATGGCCGCGCGGATCCTCACCGTGCCCGCGGGCCTGATTGCGGCGACCGTCCTCGGCGCCGGGTACGGGATGGCGATGATCGCCGGTCTGCTCGCCACCCAGCGCCTGGCCGGTCCCAACGACCTCGCCGGTCTCACCGCAGTCTTCTACGGTCTCACCTACCTGGGCTTTGCCAGTCCGGCGATCCTTACCTGGCTGCACGAACAATTCGGCTTCGGCTATCCGGCCATGATGATCTTCGGTGCCGTGGTGGCCGCCGGCGCCTTGGTGCTGGTGCTGTTCGGCTACCGTGCCGGAGCGCCCAGCGGCATGCGGCTCGGCACCGGCAAACACCACGAGGAGCAGGTGCTCTAACACCAGCCAGGGCGTCCGGCCGCCCGGCGGTCAGTCGGGGTACCCGCCGGGATTCTGCGACTGCCAGCGCCACGAATCGGCACACATCTCGTCGAGAGTTTTGCGGGTACGCCAGCCCAGCTCGGCGTTCGCCTTGCTCGCATCGGCCCAGTACGCTGGCGCATCGCCGGGCCGGCGAGGAACTATCTCGTACGGGATCTCCCGTGCGCTGGCCCGCGCGAACGAATCCACGAGCGCCAGCACCGACACCCCGTCCCCGGAGCCGAGGTTCCAGGCGCTCCACCCGTCGTCGACGGCGCGCATCCGGTCCAGCGCCGCGATATGCCCGGCGGCCAGGTCTTCGACGTGGATGTAGTCGCGGACCCCGGTGCCGTCGACGGTGTCGTAGTCGTCGCCGAAGACCGACAGCTTCTCCCGGCGGCCGACCGCGACCTGAGCGACAAACGGCATCAGGTTGTTCGGAAAGCCGCTCGGGTCCTCGCCGATGAGCCCGCTCGGATGTGCGCCGACCGGATTGAAATACCGCAGCACCGCGATCCGCCAGCGGTCGTCGGCGTTCGCAAGATCAGCGAGCACCTGCTCGCTCATCACCTTGGTCCAGCCGTACGGGCTGGTGGCGGTGGTGGGCATGTCTTCGGTGCGTTCGCGGACCGGATTGTCGCCATACACCGTCGCCGAGGACGAGAACACGAAGGTGCGCACATTGTGGGCGTCCATCGCGGCCAACACCGAGAGCGTGCTGTCGAGGTTGTTCTGGTAGTAGCTCAGGGGCTTGGCCACCGACTCGCCCACAGCTTTGAAGCCGGCGAAGTGAATCACCGCGTCGAGTCGCTCGACGGCGAACATCTCCGTGGTGGCCGCGCGGTCCGTGAGATCTACCCGATAGACCGGAATCGACTGGCCGGCAAGGGATTCCAATCGATCGATGACGGAGGGTTTGGCATTGCTGAAGTCGTCGGCGATCACGGCCTGGTGGCCGGCAGCGAGCAACTGCAGCACGGTGTGCGAGCCGATGTAGCCCGCGCCGCCGGTGACCAGAACGCGCATGTCTTCTCCCTCGGTGCGGCTTGACGGTCGCTCGATGCGATGATTCACAGAGTCTGCTGAGTCTTTGCGTATGAGGCTTCCACACCCGACTTGACCGGCTCCCACCAGTCACTGTGATTTCGGTACCAATCGATGGTGTCGGCGAGCCCGGAGCGGAAGTCGGTGAAGCGCGGCGTCCACCCGAGCTCGGTGCGCAGCCGCGTCGAATCGATCGCGTACCGACGGTCGTGCCCGGGCCGGTCGGTGACGAAGTCGAAGGCGTCGGTGGGCTGACCCATCAGGTCCAGAATGTCTTCGACGACTGTCCGATTGTCCACTTCGCCGTCGGCGCCAATCAGATACGTCTGCCCGGGCTCGCCGCGGTCGATGATCGTCCAGACCGCGTCATTGTGGTCGGCAACGTGAATCCAGTCGCGCACGTTGGCGCCGTCGCCGTACACCTTAGGCCGCACGCCGGTGAGAACATTGGTGATCTGCCGCGGAATCAGCTTCTCCACGTGCTGGTACGGCCCATAGTTATTGGAGCAGTTCGAGATGGTTGCGGTGATCCCGAAGCTGCGCACCCAGGCCCGCACCAGCAAGTCGCTGCCGGCTTTGGTGGCGCTGTACGGGCTCGACGGGTTGTAGGCGGTCGCTTCGGTGAACCGCTCCGGGTCGTCGAGATCCAGATCGCCGTACACCTCGTCAGTACTGATGTGGTGCAGCGCCGTGCGGTGCCGGCGTACCGACTCGAGCAGGGTGTACGTGCCCACCAGGTTGGTGTCGACGAACGACGACGGATCGGTCAACGAGTTGTCGTTGTGCGATTCGGCGGCGAAGTTCACCACCAGGTCGTGGGCGGCGACCAAGGGATCGACCAGCGCCGCGTCGCCGATGTCGCCGCGCACCACGGTGATCGCGCCGGCGACCGGCTCCAGGGTGCGCGGATTGGCGGCATAGGTGAACTTGTCCAGCACGGTGATCTCGACGTCCGGGCGGGTCGCCAGCGTCGAGCGCACGAAATTCGCCCCGATGAAGCCAGCGCCCCCGGTGACCAGCACGCGCATCGCTCCGCACCTCTCCTCGCCCAGCATTCGATGTGTCCTGCCGACTCTACCGATAGGCTTTGCCCATGCGCGGAATCATCCTGGCCGGTGGCACCGGATCGCGGTTGCACCCGATCACCCAGGGCGTCAGCAAGCAACTGGTCCCGGTGTACGACAAGCCGATGGTCTACTACCCGCTCTCGACGCTGATGTTGGCCGGGATCCGAGACATCCTGGTGATCACCACGCCGCACGACCGCCCGGCGTTCGAGTACCTCCTCGGCGACGGCTCGCAGTTCGGTATCCGCCTCACCTACGCCGTCCAGTCCGCACCGAATGGTCTCGCGCAGGCCTTTGTGCTCGGCGCCGACCACATCGGTGACGATACCGTCGCTCTCGTCCTGGGCGACAACATCTTTTACGGCCCGGGCCTGGGCAGTCAGCTGCAAGGCTTCAGCGACGTCGACGGCGGCGCGATTTTCGCTTATCGGGTGGCTGATCCGTCGGCGTACGGGGTGGTCGAGTTCGACGACACCGGCCGTGCCGTCTCGCTGGCAGAGAAGCCCACCGACCCGAAGTCGCACTACGCGGTACCGGGGCTCTACTTCTACGACAACGACGTCGTGGACATCGCCCGCGGCCTCACCCCGTCGCCGCGCGGCGAGTACGAGATCACCGACATCAACGCCGAATACCTGCGGCGTGGCAAACTGCACGTCACCGTACTGCCGCGCGGCACCGCCTGGCTCGACACCGGCACGTTCGACTCGCTCCTGGACGCGGGCAACTTTGTCCGCACCGTCGAGCAGCGGCAAGGCTTGAAGATCGCGGTGCCCGAGGAGATCGCCTGGCGGCTGGGATACCTCACCGACGACGAACTGCGCTCGCGGGCAAGCGAATTGACCAAGTCCGGATACGGCAAGTACCTGCTGGACCTCCTCGACCGCGGACCGGAGCTCTGAGCGTTATGCAGGTGCGCGAACTGTCCATCGCCGGCGCGTGGGAATTCACCCCTGCGCAGTTCGGCGACGATCGTGGGATATTCCTGGAGTCGTTCAAGGCCGAGGTGCTGGCGGCGGCGATCGGACACCCGTTTACCGTGGCGCAGGCCAACACGTCAGTGTCGGCGGCCGGGGTGATCCGCGGCATCCACTTCGCCGATGTGCCGCCCGGACAGGCCAAATATGTCACCTGCGCGGTGGGTGCGGTGCTCGATGTTGTCGTTGATCTGCGGGTCGGGTCGCCGACCTTCGGCGAGTACGACGCGGTGCTGCTCGACGACGCCGACCGTAAAGCGGTGTATCTGGCAGAGGGGCTCGGTCACGCTTTCTGTTCACTGCAGGACGGATCGACGGTCACCTATCTCTGTTCCACCGGCTACAATCCGTCGGCCGAGCACGGCATCGATCCGCTGGACCGTGAACTCGGCATCTCGTGGCCGCTGGTCGGTCGCGACGGCGCCCCGCTGGATTTCGTGTTCTCGGCGAAGGACCGGGCTGCTCCCAGCTTGTGTGAGGCCACCGGGGCCGGGCTCCTGCCCGAGTGACCGGTCGCGGTTCTGGTCGTTGGGCGCACGGAAACCGCGACCGATACCGGATCCAGAGTGCCGGGGCCGATCAGGGTGCGGGGTAGGGCGCGAGTTCGGGGACAAACAACCAATCGCGCCAGAAGTCGTTGAGCGAGTCGTCGGTGTAGGTACTTGCCAGCGCGATGAAGTCCTCGGTGGTCACGCAGCGGTACCGGTACTTGTCGGTCCACCGGTGCAGCAATTTGAAGAAGGCGCCGTCGCCCAGGCGCAAGCGGAGGGCGTGCAGGGTGACGGCGCCGCGCTTGTAGACCCAGTCGTCGAACATCTCCCGCGGGCCTGGGTCGCCGAGGGCGACGGCGACCGGGTTGGCGGCCAACTTGGCGTAGTAATGCCGGGCCCACTCGTCCGCGGAGCGGCCGCCACTGTGCTGGCTCCACAGCCACTCCGCATAGCAGGCGAAGCCCTCGTTTAGCCAGATGTCCTGCCAGCGTGCCAAGGTCACCGAGTTACCGAACCACTGGTGCGCCAACTCGTGCGCGATGAGGCGCTCACTGGCTAGGGTGCCGTCGCAGTGGTTGGCGCCGAACGTCGCGAAGCTCTGCGCTTCGAGGGGGATGTCCAGGTCGTCGTCGACGACCACCGCCGTGTAGATCGGGAACGGATACGGCCCGAACATTTCGCTGAAGACGGCGATCATCGCGACCTGATTGGCGAAGCTGGCGTCGAAGTCTGCCATTCGCGCCCGCGGTGCGAGCGCGTACACCGGCACCGGCACATCGGTGATTTGCCGGTGCTCGTATTGCCCGATCTGAATGGACGCGAGATAGGTAGCCATCGGCTCCACCTGCTCGTACACCCAGGTGGTCTGCGTCGCCGACCGTTTCTTATCGATCAGCACACCATTGGCGAGTGCGTGGTACGGGCTGTCGGTGGTGATGGTGATCTGGAAGGGCGCCTTGGCCTCGGGATGGTCGTCACAGGGGAACCACGACGGTGCGCCGTTCGGCTGGTTTCCGCACAGCACACCGTTCTCCAGCTCCTCCCACCCGACTTCACCCCACGTGCTGCGGATCGGTCGCGGATTGCCCGCGTACCGGACAACGATGTTCATTGCGCCGCCGGGCGGGATCGCGGCCGCCGGTGTGATCGAGAGCTTGCCCGCGCGATGAGCATGGCGCGCCCGCTTCTGGTTCACAGTGACTCGCTCGACGTGCAGCGATGTGGCGAGGTCGAGCGTGAAGCGGTTCAGTTGCTGGTACGACGTTGCGGTGAGGTGAGCGGTGCCCCGCAGCCGGTTGGAGTTGACGCGGTAGTCGAGCGTGAGGTCGTATCGGGAGACGCGGTACCCGAGATTTCCGGTCTTCGGAAGGTACGGATCCAGCTCGTGTGAAGTGCCGCTCAGGACAGGTGTGTGCGCGCTGCCGCTGCCCTGATTCCTCAGCACCTGGCCTCACCTCATGTAGTCGCCGTAGGGGGAATAGGCACACCCTACCTGGGACCTATCGCGGTGGCTTGCCAGCGTGATCGGGTGGCTCAACCGGCCTGAAGACGACAGTGGGTGACGGCCCCCCGGCGGCCGGTGGTGGTGGCGCCGTCGACGGGTGCGGGGAGCGGGAATTGTGAGCTACGGGCGGCGCCGGCCGTCTTACGGGTGCGCCCGGCGGCGCCGGCTGCGGGTAGGGC
>NZ_JBAQWU010000492.1:0-3771 GCF_049299075.1 Gordonia sp. (in: high G+C Gram-positive bacteria) | reverse complement strand
GATCGTGCCCGCGCTGCCATCCACCGTGACTAGGGCGCCCTCGACGAGAGTGCCCGTGGCTCCACGTGCCCCGACCACCACAGGTTTGCCCAGCTCGCGTCCGACGATCGCCGCGTGGCAGGTGATCCCGCCGCCGTCGGTCACGATCGCCGACGCGCGCCGCAGCACCGGCAGCCAGTCGGGACGGGTCATCGGGGCGACCAACACGTCGCCGTCGTTCAAACTGCCCGCATCGGACACCTCGCGCAGGATGCGCACGCGTCCGCTCGCGACGCCCGGACTGGCACCGAGGCCGGTGACCAACAGCTCCCCGCCGCCCCCGCCCCCCGAGCCCACCGCGCTCCCCGAGCCTGTCCCGCTCCCCGAGCCTGTCGAGGGGCCCAGCGTGGTGATCGGCCGGGACTGCACGATGTACAGATCGAGTTCACCGTCGGCGCGGGAACCGCCTGCGGGCACGCAGAACGAGAACTCCATATCCTGCGGCACCCCGTAGTGTTCCTCGGCGTCGACTCCGAGCTGAGCAACGGCCAGCACCTGACTGTCGGTGAGCACCCGGCCACCGCGATCGGCTTCGGCGATCGCTTCCGGGATCTCGTCGGCGCTCTGCCCGGCGACGAACTGGAACTCTTGGGCACCCAGGTGGGCACTGAGCACGGCGCGCGGCTCGGCCTTGCGCACCACATAGGTATCCGGTTCCACCTGGCCGCCGACCACCACCTCGCCGAGGCCGAGCGCGGCTTCGACCATGATGCGGTCCGGGTCACCCGTGAGCGGGTCGACGGTGAACATCACCCCGGCGCTGAGCGAGTCGACCATCAGCTGCACGACGACGGCAACCGACGGCTCGTCGGTGACGTGCTGCACCTTGCGGTAGGTCATGGCGCGCGCCGACCACAGCGACATCCAGCATCGGTTGATCGCCTCGAGGAGCGCCGCGGGGCCCTCAATGTCGGTAAAGCTGTCGTGGATACCGGCAAACGACGTGTCGGCGGCGTCCTCGGCGGGTGCCGAGGACCGAACGGCGACCCGCCGGTCGGCGCCGAGCTCGTCGTAGGCGGCGACGATCTGCGCGGCAATGGCGTCGGGCATCGCGACCTGAGACACCGTGGTGCGTAGATCGTCGGCGATCGCCAGCAGCTCGTACTCGGTCACTCCGGCCGGCGGCAGTGCCTGCCCGGCAAGCTGGCCGCGCACGCCCGCGCCCTCCATCGCGGCGAGGTACGCCTCCTTGGTGACGACGAACCCGCCCGGCACCGGAAAGCCGGCGCGGATCAGCTCGCCCAGATTGCCGCCCTTCCCCCCGACTGAGGGCGCATCGCTTAACCCCAGCTCGCGAAGATTCCGAACCCACTGCTGCGCCACTGCGCCTCCCCTTGATGTTGGTGATCTGCCCCACAGCCTACGAGAGCGCCGCGATTCGGTCATGAGACCAAAGTCCCGGTCATCGCAGAGGCACGGCGCGATCGTCTGGTCCGCAGCCCCGGCCGCCCGGTACGGTGAGGTCATCGGGCAATTGCCCCAACGCTATTCGCCAACTCGGGAGTTTTGATGGCCAAGAAGAAGTGGAACGACATGTCCGACGGCGCCAAGGTCGCCCTTGTCTCGGTCGCGGCCGCCGACGCGGGACTGCGGGTGTGGGCTGGCCGCGATCTCGCGGGACGCGCGAACGACGACGTCAACGGTCCCAAGTGGCTGTGGGCGGCCGGACTCTCGGTGATCAGTTCGATGGGCGCCCTGCCCGCGCTTTACCTGCTCGTCGGCCGCAAACGCGGCTAATCGCCGGTACTGTTCACTCCACGAAGACCACCGACACCTGGGAGCACCGATGAGCGACAAGACCGAAGAAGAAATGCGCATCGAGCGCGAAGAGAAGGCGCGCCAGGACGAGCGCGAGTACCTCGAGCGCAAAGAGGAGGAGCGCCTCAAGTAGGCCCCGCCAGCTGCACTGGCAGCAAGGGCAGCGTAGTCCCGGCCCACGATGCACGACGGCCCCGCCTCCCGCGAGGGGAGACGGGGCCGTCGTCAAGCGTCAGCGGCGAACCGCGTCGGCTAAGAAATCACCAGCTCGACTTCTGCACGCCCGGCAGTTCGCCGGCGTGTGCCATCTCGCGGAGGCAGATTCGGCACAGGCCGAACTTGCGGTACACCGAGTGCGGGCGACCGCACTTGTTGCAGCGCGTGTAACCACGCACCGCGAACTTCGGCTTCTTGGCGGCTTTGATCCGCAGCGCCTTCTTTGCCATGTCAGTTGTCCTTCGCGTTCGAGTCCTTGAACGGGAAGCCCAGCGCCTTGAGCAGTGCGCGGCCTTCCTCGTCGTTGGTGGCCGAGGTGACGACGGTGATGTCCATACCGCGGGGGCGGTCGATCGAATCGATATCGATCTCGTGGAACATCGACTGCTCGTTCAGGCCGAAGGTGTAGTTGCCGTTGCCGTCGAACTGGCGGTCGCTCAGGCCGCGGAAGTCACGGATACGCGGAAGCGCAACCGACACCAGGCGATCGAGGAACTCCCACATGCGGTCGCCGCGCAGCGTGGCGCGGGCGCCGATCGGCATGCCCTCGCGCAGCTTGAACTGTGCGATGGACTTGCGGGCCCGGCGGATCTCGGGCTGCTGACCGGTGATGAGCGCCAGGTCGGCGACGGCACCGTTGATCAGCTTGGCGTCGCGGGCGGCGTCACCGACACCCATGTTCACGACAACCTTCACGACACCCGGGATCTGCATCACGTTGTCGTAGTTGAAATCGTTGTTCAGCTGGCCCTTGATCTCCTCGCGGTAGCGAGTCTTCAAACGCGGCTGAATCTTCTCAGAAGTGGTCATGCTCAGATGTCCTTCCCGGTCTTGCGGGAGATGCGGACCTTCTTGCCGGTCTCCTCATCGATCCGGTAACCGACACGGGTCGGGTTGCCCTCGGAATCGACGACCATCACGTTCGAGATGTGGATCGCGGCTTCTTGGGTCACGATTCCGCCGGACTCGGCACCGCGCTCGTTGGCCGACTGCGCGGTGTGCTTCTTGATGCGGTTGACGCCTTCGACGAGGACGCGTTCGCGCTTCGGGTAGGCCTCGATGACCTTGCCCTTGGCGCCCTTGTCCTTGCCCGCAATGACGATCACAGTGTCACCTTTGTGCACCTTCATGTCAGATCACCTCCGGAGCAAGCGACACGATCTTCATGAACTTCTTGTCACGCAGTTCGCGACCCACCGGGCCGAAGATGCGCGTGCCGCGAGGCTCGGTCTCGTTCTTGAGGATGACGGCCGCGTTCTCATCGAACTTGATGTACGAACCGTCCGGGCGACGGCGCTCCTTGACGGTGCGCACGATGACGGCCTTAACGACCTCACCCTTCTTGATGTTTCCGCCGGGGATGGCATCCTTGACGGTAGCGACGATCACGTCACCCACGCCGGCGTAGCGACGCTTGGATCCGCCGAGCACACGAATGCAAAGGACTTCCTTTGCACCGGTGTTGTCGGCGACCCGCACGCGCGATTCCTGCTGAATCACTAGTGGTCTCCTTGACCTGGACTGAAATGTGCGCCGGATTACCGACCCGACGCACGCGGTCTGCTGCCATCGAAACACGCGCCTGCCTGGGACTTTCCCCGTAAGCAAGGATTCTCTCCCGCACGCAAGGATTGTCTTCAGTGGGTTCACGAGCCGATTCGCGGTGCACGCACCGCAGGCAACCGTTCAAGTGTAGGTGTCAGCACTGGTCAGCACCAAATCAGCCCGCGCAGCAGGCCACTTCGGTGAACCCAGAAC
>NZ_JBAQWU010000491.1:0-4252 GCF_049299075.1 Gordonia sp. (in: high G+C Gram-positive bacteria) | reverse complement strand
CAATAGCGCGGCGGTGGCGTATTCCAGAAGGGCGGCGGCTTCCTCGACAGTGGCGGCCTGCTCAGCCTCGGCCAGCGCGGCTTCGTCGGCGCGGCGCTCCGTCTCATCCGGATCCGGGCCGGTCGCCGGGGTGCTCGGCGTCGCCAAATGCGCGGCGCGTTCAGCGGCCACCCGGCGGGTGCCTTCGATACGTTCGGCCAGCGCAGACAACGTATAGAAGACACGGCCGGCTTCGGTGGCGGCCGGGGCCACCTGGCCGAGCTGTTCCTGGCTGGCGGCCAATGCGATGGTCGCGGCATCCAACTCGGCACCGACGTGATCGGACTGGCGGCGGATTTCGTCCTCGACGGCCGAGTGCTCGGCCATCTCACCGCGGCGGGCCACCAGGTCGTCAGCGGCCAGCCGCAGCCGCGCGTCACGCAACTCCGACTGCACGGTGGCGGCGCGTCGTGCCACCTCGGCCTGGCGGCCGAGTGGCTTGAGCTGGCGGCGTAGTTCACCGGTGAGGTCGGTGAGGCGGGCGAGGTTGGCGGCCATCGAATCGAGTTTGCGGACCGCTTTCTCTTTGCGGCGGCGATGCTTGAGCACACCGGCAGCTTCTTCAATAAAGGCCCGGCGGTCCTCCGGACGCGATTCCAGGATCGTCGCCAGCCGACCCTGGCCCACAATGACGTGCATTTCCCGGCCGATACCCGAGTCGGACAGCAGTTCCTGCACATCCATCAGGCGGCAGGGGGTTCCGTTGATCTCGTACTCGCCAGCACCATCGCGGAACATCCGGCGAGTGACCGACACTTCCGAGTAGTCGATGGGCAACGCGCCGTCGGAGTTGTCGATCGTCAGGGTTACTTCGGCGCGGCCGAGGGGCGCGCGGCCAGAGGTACCGGCGAAGATCACGTCGGCCATCTTGCCTCCGCGCAGCGCTTTGGCACCCTGCTCGCCCATCACCCACGTCAGCGCGTCGACCACATTGCTCTTGCCCGAGCCGTTGGGGCCCACCACACAGGTGATGCCCGGCTCAAACCGGAGGGTCGTCGCTGACGCAAAGGACTTGAAGCCCTTGAGGGTCAGACTCTTGAGGTGCACGAGAAAACAGCCTACCCAGGCCGGTCAGTGGTCTTGGTCGCCGCGCCGCCAGTCACCGCTCGCGGAATCCGTGCAGACCGCCGCGCGCCGCGTCGAACGTCTCCACCACCAGGTCCACCCGGCCGGCGGTCTGACCGGACCGCACCTGCGCCAGGAGCGCGTCCAACTGAGCGCGCGAACCCTCGGCCACCACCAGTACCCGTCCATCAGCGAGATTCTTGGCGTATCCGGTCAGTCCGAGTTCCAGGGCCCGCGAGCGGGTCCACCAGCGAAAACCTACACCCTGCACCATGCCGTGCACGTGAGCGGTGAGTCGTTCCATCTCTCCATCGTGCCATCGAACCGTGTCCCAGGCGTGACGTCACAGAGCAGCCGACCGTATATGCGGCTTCCCGCGTCTGTGACGTTACGTTTGGGACAGATAGTCAGTCCGTTGCGATCGTCAAGTTCACGTCGGCACCGGCCTTGATGGTGCGGCCAACGGTGCAGTGCTTATCCACCGCCCGCTGTACGACAGTGAGCAGGCGCTGTGCGGCGTCGGGGTCGAGCTCGGACAGATCGAGTTCCATCACCTCGTCGATCACCGGGTAACGCTCATTGTCGCGATCGGCAGGCCCGGACACCCGGATGGTGGTGTCGTAGTCGTCGCCGAGGCGGCGGCTCAGGGTGAAGTCCGAGGCCATACCGCTGCACGCGGCGACGGCGATCTTGAGCAACTCACCCGGCGTGAACACGCCGTCGACATCCTCGGAGCCGACCAGCACCTCCGCTCCCCGCGAGCTGTGGCCGGTGTAGCGGCGAGTACCGGTGCGCTGCACCCAGAGTTCGGTCATGGGTCAATCGTAGGGCCGCGCCGCATCGATGTCTGAATCAAGGTTCGAAGCCACCTCACGTCCGATGAGTGAGCCGGGCGCAACGCAGTGACGACCGTGTCGGAATGATCCCCGGCCATCCACCTACGATGACTCTGGCAAGGGGATGTTCGTAGGGGGATCACATGCCGATAGAGACATCGTGGACGGAGCTGTCGGGCATCCAGCACCCTGGACACGGTTGGTGGGAGGCCGTTCTCCTTGTCGGCGCGATCATCCTGCTCGTCGCCCCGCTCTACTGGTGGAAGGAACACCGCTCGACCGCGTGGCGCTGGTGGAAGTCCGTGCTCTTCTTCGTCGTCTGGCTCTGCGCGGTGCTGCCGGTGGCCATCGGCATCGGCAAACTCACCGGCGACAACCACGCCACAGCCGACGTCGACGACGTAGTTGCGCAGGTAGCGGCGACCGCCCCCGCAACGATCGGGACGCCAGCGGCGGGCACGATCGTCGAACCATCCGAGCATGCAACGCGCTCCACGCTCCACCTCCCGTACCAGGGAGAAGAGTTCAACTACGCCGTCGAGTTCGCCGCGTTCGGGCCGCAGGGCCCCAAGCAGTGCCACGGCCAGCTGTGGGTGCGCAGAGACACGGCGGCACGCGGCCAGCAAGCCAGCGTCTTTGGCCGTTTCGTCGGACTCTGCCCACCGGCGACAGCCGACGCAGGCCCCCAGCCAGGGTGAGGCACTCTCGACAGCCGGGACTCCAGCCGGAACCCTTCGACAAGCTCAGGGAGCGGGGCGGGGTCAGGGAGCGGGGCGGGGTCAGGGAGCGGGGCGGGGCGGGGCTGGGCGGTCCCGGCGATCAGCCGACTACCTCGATCATCGCGGTGGGCGCTGGCACTGCGGACAGAAGAACGATCCCCTATTCATGAAGGACTCGCGCACGATCGCAGTCCCACAGCGTTCGCACGGTTCACCTTCGCGACCGTAGGCGTTCAGGGCACGGTCGAAGTAGCCGGACTCGCCATTGACGTTCACGTACAGGTCGTCGAACGACGTCCCACCGACCACGATCGCCTCGGCCATCACATCGGAAGCACGGTCCAGCAGTTCGCGGAGCTTGGCGGACGGGATGGCTTTGGTACGCCGGCGACCATGCAACCGCGCGCGCCAGAGCGCCTCGTCGGCGTAGATGTTGCCGACGCCGGAGACGACAGTCTGGTCAAGGATCGCGCGTTTGATCTCGGTGTCCTTGCGGCGCAACACCTTGACGACGGCGTCGGGGTCGTAGGCGTCCTCGAACGGGTCGGCGGCGATGTGCGCGATCGACTCTGGGAGACGGCGCGCCGCAACGTCGGCGTACTCGTCGAGGTGCCAACCACCGAAGGTGCGCTGATCGACGAACCGAAGTTCATTGCCGTCGTCCAGCTGCGCCCGGATACGCAAGTGTGTCGGTTCGGCAGCCTCGGCGCCGGCGAGCAGCATCTGGCCGCTCATCCCCAGGTGCACGACCACGGCGACGTCGTCGGCCGGATCCGCGGCGTCCAGCCACAGGTACTTGCCGCGCCGCTGCACATCACGAATCTCTTTGCCGCGCAACCGATTCCGCAGGTCATCGTCGCCGAGCACATGTCGTCGCGCGGCGCGCAGGTGGAGAATGTCGACGTCGCCGATCCGACGGCCGATCAGATGCTCAGCCAGACCCATCCGGATGGTTTCCACCTCGGGAAGTTCAGGCACCCTTCTCGTCTCCGCCTTCGGAGTCGAGCGCGGTCCAGGCCAGCGCGGCCGCCTTCTGCTCGGCTTCCTTCTTGGTCCGGCCGACCCCGGTGCCGCGAGCCAGTCCGGCGACCATCGCCTCGGCAGTGAACTCCTTGTCGTGGTCGGGCCCGGTGGAGGTGATCTGGTAGTGCGGCACGCCGAGGGATCGGGCCGCGGTCAATTCTTGCAGCGAGGTCTTCCAGTCCAGTCCGGCACCGAGCTCACCGGAGCGCTCGATCACCGGCTCGAAGAGTCGCAGGATCACGTCCTTCGCCACCGCGATGCCGTGGTCTAGGAAGACCGCACCGAACAGCGACTCCAGCCCGTCGGCCAGGATGCTTTCCTTGTCCCGGCCGCCGGTCAGTTCTTCACCGCGCCCCAGGTAAAGGTGTGTCCCGAGCCCGCCGGGCCCCAGGTCCCGGGCGACGTCGGCCAACGCATGCATGTTCACCACGCTGGCCCGGATCTTGGCCAACTCACCTTCCGGGCGGTCCGGGAAGCCGTTATAGAGCTGCTCGGTCACCACCACACCGAGCACCGAGTCGCCAAGGAACTCCAGCCGCTCGTTGGTGGGCAGGCCACCCTTCTCATATG
>NZ_JBAQWU010000490.1:0-4562 GCF_049299075.1 Gordonia sp. (in: high G+C Gram-positive bacteria) | reverse complement strand
GCCGAGCAGTTCGGACGGCTCGGGATTGATCTCGATGACCGAGACGCCGCGGTGCGCGGCCGCCGCGGGCAGGCTGGCGGCCGGATAGACGACGCCGCGGGTGCCCACCACGACCACTAGAGCGGCGTCGGCGAAGGCGGATTCGGCCGCCAGCCAGGCGTCGGCAGGTAACGGTTCGTTGAACCAGACCACGCCGGGCCGGACCTTACCTGGGCACACCGCGCACTGTGGTAGCTCGCTGTTTGTGGCACATTCGACGGGGACGGACGCCCCGCAGGTGTCGCAGCGTGGCGCGAAGAGGCTGCCGTGCAAATGAATCACCGGCGCCACACCGGCCCGCTCGTGTAGATCGTCGACATTTTGGGTGATGACGTCGACCCGGCCCCCGGTTCCGGCTTTGCGGCGCGCGAGTTCGGCCACTGCCATGTGCCCAGCGTGGGGTGCTACCGCGTGGGCGGACTGAACGCGGCTGGCGTACCACGACCACACCAGAGCCCGATCGGCTCGCCACGCCTCCGGCGTCGCCAGGCTGGCCGGGTCGAACGTGGCCCACAGTCCGGTGAGCGAGTCGCGGAAGGTCGGCACACCGCTCTCGGCGGACATGCCGGCCCCGGTGAAGACGACGACATTGCGGGCTTCGTCGACGAGGCGGCGCGCGGCAGCGAGGCGCTCGAGGTCGGTCATCAGGGAGTGGTCCCGTCGAGTTCGGCGCGCAGGGCCGCGGCGACGGCCTCCTGATCCCCGGCGCGGCGAGTGAGGAAGCCCTTGGCGACGGCGAGTTTGTCGCCGCTGTGCCGCGGAATCACGTGCAGGTGGGTGTGAAAGACCGTCTGGAAGGCTGATTTGCCGTCGTTGAGAGCCAGGTTCACCCCGTCCGCACCGAGGGCGATCTTGGCCGCGGCGGCGACCTTCTGGCCTGCGGCGAAGAGTCGCGCACCGGTCGCGGCGGGGAGATCGGCGAGGCCGACTGAGTGTTCACGGGGGACCAGAAGGGTGTGGCCGGCGGTGATCGGGCGGATGTCGAGGAATCCCACGATGTGCTCATCGGAATAGACGATTCGGGCTGGCGCGCGGCCGTCCGCAATGGCGCAGAAGATGCAGTCGGTCATGGCCTGCCGACCCTACCTGAGACCGACGTGACTCATCACACATCACGAATTGATAACGGAAATTCGCTCGCCATAATTGCCGGTCGCCACGGTTACTCGCCGTTCTACCAGCGGGTATACCTTGGGGTCGCCAGCGAACATGAGGAAAGCCTCATATTTGCATGCGACACTGGACGAGTCCTTCCATGACTTCTCGTTTCTTGTCCGCGACCCCTTCAGGAGAGCCAGTGACCCTCGATCAGTTCCGTTCCCGTCCGCGACATGACCGCAACGCAGCACCGGAACCGAGTCTGCTCGACCGATTGGCGCAGGGCGAGGCCTATGCCGCCAGCTTCGGCGGCCAAGGCGGCGCCTGGCTGCAGACATTTGCCGAGGTGACGATCGACGCCGACCTCGAGCACGAGATGATTACGATCGTCGCGGCCGCTGAGCAGCGGCTGGCGGCGGTGGCCGACGAGCTCGCTCGCGCGGGCGCGGGAACCTTCGACCCGATCGGCTGGATGCGCGACCTCGATGAGGACCGCAGTGTGCCGAGCGACGCCGTGCTCGCCGACGCGACCATCTCCATGCCCGGCGTGCTGTTGAGCCAGCTCGCCACCATCGCCTCGGTCACCAAGCAGGGGCTCGACAGCGCGGCCGTGCCGCCGATCGCGTTGATCGGGCACTCCCAGGGCCGCCTGGCCACCGAAGCCCTCGCCGTGGACGGCTCGCCGCGAGATGCCTCCGACGCCGACCTGTTGGCGCTGGCCCGGCTGATCGGTGCCGCCGCCGCGATGACCGCCCGGCGGCGAGGCCTCGGCGGCACCGCCGATGTCTCGCCGATGCTTTCGGTCTCCCAGGTGGTGCCGGCCGCCCGCGAGGTACTGCTTGCCCAGTACGTCGCCGAGCTACCCGCTGATCAGCGGGTCGGCGCCCCGGCCATCGCTGTGCACAATTCGCGCCGCGCCATCGTGCTGTCCGGCGCACCCCGGCACCTGGCCGCGCTGCAAGTGCTCTGCGAGGAGCAGGCCGCCGCCTCGGCCGACGAGCGCAAGCGCAAGCTGACCGGCGGGTCGCCGTTCGCGCCGGTCTTCGAGAACGTGATGACCACCGTGCCGTTCCACCACCCCGATATGGCACCGGGCATCGCCCTGGTGACGCAGTGGGCGCAAGCCTGCGGCATCGACCCGGCCCTGGCGCACCGCTACGCCGATGCGATCCTGGTGCGTCACGTGGACTGGGTGGCCGAAGTCGCCGAGGTCGTCGCCAGCGGTGCCCGCTGGATCCTGGACTTCGGGCCAGCCGACACCGCCACCCGACTGTCGTCCTCGCTGGTGCGCGGGCAAGGCGTCGGGCTCGTCGCCGTCGGCACCCGCGGCGGCCAGCGCAACCTCTTTGTTCCCGGTAATGTCCCGGAGATTTCCGCGCCGTGGGCCCTCTACGCCCCGCGCCTGGCGGAGTTGCCGGACGGACGCACCGTCGTCGATACGCCATTCACCCGGCTCACCGGCCGCTCGCCGATGATGCTGGCCGGCATGACCCCGACCACCGTCGACCCGGCGATCGTCGCCGCGGCGGCCAACGCCGGCCACTGGGCCGAACTGGCTGGCGGCGGCCAGGTGACCGAGGAGATCTTCGCCGGGAACCTGGCCCGACTGACCGAGCTCCTGGACTCGGGCCGCGAAGTCCAGTTCAACTCGCTCTTCCTCGACCCGTACCTGTGGAAGCTGCAGCTCGGCGGCAAGCGTCTGGTGCAGAAGGCTCGCGCGGCCGGCGCACCGATCGACGGCGTGATCGTGACCGCAGGCATCCCCGAACTCGACGAGGCCGTGGAGTTGGTGCACGAGCTCACCGAGGCGCAACTGCACTACATCTCCTTCAAACCGGGCACCGTCGATCAGATTCGCTCAGTCATCCGCATCGCCAACGAGGTTCCCGAGTTTCCGATCATCGTGCAGGTTGAAGGCGGCCGGGCCGGTGGTCACCACTCGTGGGAGGACCTCGACGATCTGCTGCTGACCACCTACGGCGAGCTCCGCGACCGACCGAATGTGGTGATCTGCGTCGGCGGCGGCATCGGCACACCCGAACGTGCGACGGACTATCTGACCGGTCAATGGGCCACCCGGCACGGCTTCGCTTTGATGCCGCTGGACGGCATCCTGATCGGCACTGCCGCGATGGCCACGCTGGAGGCCACCACCGCTCCCGAGGTCAAGCAGATGCTGGTCGACACCCGCGGTTGTGACGACTGGATCGGCGCTGGCCACAGCGAGGCGGGGATGGCATCCGGCCGCAGCCAGCTGGGTGCCGACATCCACGAGATCGACAACACCGCTTCACGCTGCGGTCGCCTGCTCGACGACGTCGCCGGCGACGCCGACGCCGTCGCGCAGCGCCGCGACGAGATCATCGCCGCGATGGCCGGGACCGCCAAGCCGTACTTCGGCGACGTGGCGACCATGACCTACCGTCAGTGGCTGACGCGTTACACCGAGCTGGCCGTCGGTGGCGTCGGCACTCCGCCGCTGCCGTGGGCCGACGTCACCTGGTCGCAGCGCTTCACTGACATGCTGCGCCGCACTGAGGCTCGCATGCACGAGCAGGATGCGGGCACCTTTGTCTCGCTGTTCGGCGACGACGTGGAGAACCCGCGCGACGCTATCGCGATCCTCGCCGCAGCACACCCGGCGATCGATGACGACGTGCTGCACCCGGCTGACGTCGCCTTCTTCTTAGAACTGTGCCGTACTCCGGGCAAACCGGTGAACTTTGTTCCGGTGATCGACAAAGACGTCCGCCGCTGGTGGCGCAGCGATTCGCTGTGGCAGGCCCACGATGCCCGCTACGGTGCCGACGAGGTCTGCATTATTCCCGGACCGGTCGCGGTCGCTGGCATCACAGAAGTAGACGAGCCGGTCGGCGCGTTGCTGAACCGCTTCGAGAGCCACGTCGTTGAGGTGTTGCGCACCGAGGGCGAGCACACCTGGCCCGCCGATGCCCGTCGCCGTACCGGTGCGGTGCCTTCGGCCGGACCGCTCACCATGCTGCTGGAGTCGGTCGACGTCTCCTGGGCTGGCCGAATCGTCACCAACCCGATCGCTCTCCTGGGCGACCTGGCCGGCTGGGAGGTGTTCGACGAGCAACTCGCCGAGCACGGGCCGACCGGCGCCCGACTGATCATGACCTCGGAGGCTGGGGCGTACCCCGCGGCCTTCGAGCTGTCGGTTCCGGTGTCGCGTACCGCCGTGCGCATCCCGCTGACCGTCGACGCAGGCTGCCTGGACGGCGCGGTGCCCAGCGTGGGCATCGACGCCGCGACTGGCGCTATGCGCGAGCTCCTGACCGTCGCCGCGGGCGGCTCTCTCAACGCCGTCGCCGACGGCGCGACCGTGGCGCAGGTACGCTGGCTCGCCGATTCGGTGGCAGACCACAGCGGCGCCACCGCGGGCTCGCTGCCGCATCACCTCTCGC
>NZ_JBAQWU010000489.1:0-6825 GCF_049299075.1 Gordonia sp. (in: high G+C Gram-positive bacteria) | reverse complement strand
CCGTGGCACTGGGGGCCGTGCTGCTGATCGGCGGACTGGTGAGCTCCGTCGTCTTTGCGGTCGGCCTGCAGCGGTCGAGCCATGAGCGTGACTTGCGTGCCGAGTACACGGCGTTTGCGCGTCAGGTCGTCGTGCAGATGACGACCTTGGACGCGGAGAACGCTGACGCGATGTACGAGCTGGCTTTGAAGAAGACCAGCGGGCGAGCCCAACAGGTATTCAAAGAGAACATGAAGACCGTGTCGGCGATGATCCGCGAGGCCGATGCGGTCACCAAGACGACGGTGATCACCGAGGCCGTCAGCGCGGCGGATGACACCGAGGGAACGGTGCTGATGGTGATCGGCTGGGAGAGCCGCGATAAGGCTGGCAAGCAGGAACCGCTGTATCAGACCTTCCGGTTCCGGGTCGGGATGACGCGGATCAACGACGAGTTGAAGGCGACGGATCTGGAGTTCGTGTGGTGAACGCACGTAAATGGTGGACCATCGGATTTGCTGCGCTGGTTGTCGCGGTGCTGGCAGTGACGGCAACCCTGGGTGTGCTGTTCGCGCAGGCCCGCGCCGTGGAAAATGCCCGCAATAGCGCGCTGGCCGCAGCGCAGCTGTACGTGCAGAAGATGTACTCGTTCTCGCCGGAGACGATCTCCGACAACATCACCTTTATGATGGCGCACCTCACCGGGGCGGCGAAGAAGGAGTACGAGAGCAACGTCGTCGATCACCGCATCGCCGATCAGACCAAAGAGCAGAAGGTTGTCGCAACGGTGACCGATCAGGGATCGGGCGTCATCGAGAACACCCGGAACACCGCCCGGATCCTGCTCTTCGTGAACCAGTCGGCAACTTCGGGTGCCAGCGGTGACATCGACGTGACCCCGGCGCGCGTCGTTTACACGATGGCGCGCCGCGGCTCGACCTGGTTGATCAACCAGGTCGAACTGATCAACGATGAAACCCTCCGCGATATGGTCGACGATGGCGCGGCGGGCGATGGACCGCGCGAATCAATCCCGGTGACCCCGCCGGCGACGACCGGCGAGGCCACTCCCGAGCAGCCTGCTCCCGAGCAGACCGCGCCTACCGGTTAGCTCGTGTAGCCCATCGGCATCAGGATCGCCTTGTGCTCCAGGTATGACTCGAGGCCTTCGCGGCCGTTCTCCCGACCGATTCCGGAGTTCTTGTAGCCGCCGAAGGGGGCGGACGGATCGATCGCGTACCAGTTGATGCCCATGGTGCCGGTGCGGACCTGCTTCGCGATTTCGACACCGCGCGGTACATCGGCGGTCCACACCGAGCCGGCCAAACCGTAGTCGGAATCGTTGGCGATGGCGATGGCCTCGTCGACGTCGTCGTAGGCGATGATGCTGATCACCGGGCCGAAGATCTCCTCGCGGGCGATCGTCATCTCGTTGGTGACGCCGGTGAAGATGGTCGGCCCGACCCAGTTGCGGCTGCCGATGTCCGGGCCGGCGACCTCTAGTACTGCCGTGGCACCGTCAGCTTTGCCGCGCTCGATGTAATCGGTGACCTTCGCGTGCTGGGCATCGTTGATCAGCGGACCGATTTTGGTTTCCGGATCGTCGGGCAGGCCGGGGGTGAAAGTGGCGGCGACGTCGACCATCGCCTGGACGATCTCGTCGTGCCGGGAGCGCGGTACCAGCACGCGAGTCTGGGCGACGCAGGCCTGACCGGAGTTGAGGATGCCGGAGAAGACCAGCATGGGGGCGGCGGCCGGCAGGTCCACGTCCTCCAGGACGATGGCCGCCGACTTGCCGCCGAGCTCCAGGGTGCAACGCTTCAGCAGTTCGCCGCAGCGGGCGGCGATGGACCGCCCGGCGGCGGTGGAACCGGTGAAGGAGATCTTGTCGACATCGGGATGCTCGACCAGTGCCTTACCGGTGTCGATACCACCGGGAACCACCGAGATCACGCCTTCAGGGATACCGGCTTCGGTGAAGATCTCAGCGAGCAGGTTAGCGTTCAGCGGTGTCTCCGGTGCGGGCTTGAGTACCACCGAACATCCCGCGGTCAGCGCCGGACCGAGCTTGTTGCAGAACAGGAAGAGGGGCACATTCCAGGCGATGATCGCGCCCACAACGCCCACCGGCTCGCGCACCACCAGGGATTCGCCGAACATGCCGTGACGGGTCTCTTCCCACGGGTAAGCGTCGGCCGCATCGGCGTACCCGTTGAGCACTCCGGTCCCCGCCAACTGTTGCAGGGTGGCGACGTCGCCCGGGGTGGCGCCCATCTCTGCCGAGATCAGCGCGCAGATCTCGCCGCTGCGTTCGTTGATGAGTTCGGCGGCACGGCGGATCACCGCAGCACGTTCGGCCGGAGGGGTATTGCGCCAGACTCCGGACTCGAACGACAAGCGGGCCGCGGCCACCGCGGTGCCCACGTCGGTGGCATCGGCGACGGGCACCGATCCGATCGTCTCGCCGGTGGCCGGAGACACCACGTCCAGGCGCTCGGTGCTGTGTGGCGCGACCCACCGCCCGCCGAGAAATAGCTGGTCGGTGTTGACGGGTGCGACGGTGGTCATGCGTGCTCCTAGATCGGGGGAGAGGACTCCCTCGATACTAGAACACGTTCTACCCGACCGCGGATCCTTCGACAGGCTCAGGAACCATCCTTCGACAGGCTCAGGAACCATCGTCGCAGGCGCCGACACGCATGCTCAGGGATGGCCGTTCGGTCGCTGGTGTCAGTCCTTGGCGGGGACGTCGAGGACGACGTCGAACTCCAGGAGGTCGGCGCCGGTGGCGACCGGCTTCTTGTTGCCGGCGTGCGCGGCGCGCGCATCGCCGTTCGCCCAGGCGTCGAAGCTCGCCTCATCGGCCCACTGGGTGATTACGAAGTAGCGGGCGTCGCCCTTGGTGGGGCGCAGCAGCTGAAAGCCGCGGAAGCCGGGCGCGTTCTCCACCGCGCCAGCGCGCGCAGCGAACCGCTTCTCGAGTTCGGGGCCCTGGCCCTGCGGGACATGAATCGCGTTGATCTTGACAATTGCCATGCCGATAACCCTACCGGTGCCGGGGTAGGCTCGGGGCCGTGGAAAACGAGGTCGGGCTGGTCGATCACGGCGTCGACGCGGCCGCCGCCGGTACCGGGAGCGGCCCGATCGTGCTGCTGCACGGTTTGATGGGCCGCGGCCGGACCTGGCATCGCCAGATCCCGTGGCTGCGGCGATACGGCCGGGTCTTCACCTTCGACGCCGCCTTCCACCAGGGCGCCGCCGCCGTGGGGGAGCCCACCGCCGACGACCTGTCGACCGAACGCTTCGTCGCCGATGTCGCCGAGGTGCTCACCTGGATCGACCTCGGTCCGGCAACGTTGATCGGGCATTCGATGGGCGGACTGCACGCCTGGTGCGCGGCCGCCCAGTATCCGGAGTTGATCTCCGGGGTCGTCGTCGAAGACATGGCGCCAGATTTCCGCGGCCAGACCACAGGCACCTGGCAGCCGTGGTTCACCTCGTGGCCGGAGCGGTTCGCCAGCCTTGCCGAGGCGACCGAGATGTTCGGGCCGATCGCTGGCCGCTACTTCTACGAGGCCTTCGACGACGGCCGGCTGCACGGTTCGATTCCGGTGTGGGCGGCACTCGCCGAAGAGTGGGGCTCGCGCGACTTCTGGACCCAGTGGGCAGCCGTTGAGGTACCTACGCTGCTGCTCGAAGCCGAATACACCGTGACCCCACCGGGGCAGATGGCCGAGATGGCGCAGCGCAGTCGGGCATCGACCTATCTGCGGGTGCCCGGTGCCGGACACCTGATACACGACGACGCCCCGGAATTGTTCCGGGGCGCCGTCGAGGCTTTCCTGTCGAAGAACAGGTTTAGTGCATGATCACCGGTGCCGGCGGGGTCGCACCATCGATCGCGACATCCTCGGCCATCACGTCGACCACCCGGCGCCGGGGCAGGAAGTACGCCGGGATCAAGCAGCAGGCCACCAGCACGGCGGCCACGATGAACGTGGTCGCGAATCCGTTCGCCGCATCGATCTTGGCGGCCTCGACCAGGTCGGCGGTCGGCTTCGGGGCGCCCGGAATGGACGACGACGCAGCCACCAGCGTCATGCGCGTACTTGCCGCCAGCAAGCCGGTGAAGATTACGGTGATCACAGCGGTACCGATCGACGATGCCGTCTGCTGAATCGCATTGAGCAGTGTTGAACCATCGGCCACCTGTGGGCCGCGCAGGGTGGCGAGCGCAGACGACATGATCGGCATCATCGTCATACCCATGCCCAGACCCTGGATGAACAGGGCGCTGCACAGCAGCACGTAATTCGGCTCGGCACCGACGGTCGTGAAGACCGCTACACCAATCGCGATCAACACCAGGCCAGCGAGAACGAACTTCCCGGGACCCATGCGATCGGTAAGCTTGCCGGCGATCGGCATGGAGAGCATGGCGCCAAGGCCCTGCGGGGCCAGCAACAGGCCAGCCATCATCGGCGTCTTACCGCCGACCAACTGGAAGTACTGCGGGTACAGCAGCCCGGCGCCGAAGAATGCGACCGAGAAGAAGATCATCGTGATCACCGAGATGGTCAGGGTGCGGTTGCTGAACAGGCGCAGATCCAGCAGCGGACTGCTGACCTTTCCGCGCAGGGCCCAGGCGACGAACGCCAAGATCAGTAGACCGCCGACGATCATGCAGATGTACACCTGCGGGTCATTGAACGTGCCCTTCTCCGCTGACGAGGAGATGCCGAACAGGAACAGTGCCAGGCCGGGGGACAGCAGCAGCAGGCCGATGATGTCGAGCTTGCGGCCGGGCGAGTTGTCGCCGCGGGGCAGAACGAACCAGGCGTAGACCAGGGCGATGATGCCCAGCGGGATGTTGATCAGGAAGATCCAGTGCCACGAGGCGATATCGATTAGCCAGCCGCCGAGGATCGGTCCGGCGATCGGACCGAGCAGCATCGGGATACCGAGCACGGCCATCACCGAGCCGAGACGCTCCGGACCGGCCGCGCGGGTCATGATCATCATGCCGATCGGCATCAGCAGGCCGCCGCCGAGGCCCTGAATCATGCGGAAGGCCACCAGCATGCCGATGCTGTCGGCCATGGCGCAGAGCACCGAACCGAGCAGGAAGAGCACCAGCGAAACCAGATACACGTTGCGGGTGCCGAAGCGGGACGCCGCCCAGCCTGCGGTGGGGATCACCGCAGCCAGGGCAAGGGTGTAGCCGGTCATCGTCCACGCGACAGTTGCCGGGTTGGTGACGTCGAAGTCGAGCATGAAGTCGACCTGGGCCACCGCGACGACGGTGACGTCCAGAATCGACATGATGGCGCCGAGGACGACAACACCGGCGACGACGAGAATGTCGCGCGACAGTTTGTCTGGCGCAGGCGCAGCAGCCTGTGTCATGGGGGTTCCTTAACTAGTAGAGATCAGTTCACGCAGCCGGGGCGCGGCGGGAGATAGTCGAGCGCAGCGGTGACGCCGTCATGGAGCCGGGCGCAGACCTCCGCGGGCATCTCGGCGAGAAGACCTTCGACGGCGCTGGCGTGCACTTGGAAGTGGGCTTCCAGCAGGCGCTGTCCGTCGGCGGTCAGCGAGAGCCGCTTCATCCGCCGGTCGTGGCGGTCCTCGCGCCGATCCACCAAGCCGGCCGCGACGAGGCGGTCGGCAGCACGGCCTGCGGCGGCCACCGAGAGCGCCACCCCGTCGGCTACCTCGTTCACGGTGGGTGGTTCGGCGCTGTCGCGCAGTAGAAAGAGCATGCGCAGCTGCGATACCGAGAGTTCGGTGGCAGCCAGGGTGTCCGCCGTGGTGGCATGGGTGGCGCAGAGAACGCGATCGATGAAGGCCGCCACGTCAGTGGCGGTCGCGTCGAGAACGTGATCGGGTGCGGACACGCCTGCAATAGTTACGCAGACGCAACTATTGCTGCAACACAACTAACGGTGACCTTGATCACCGGGCCGCCTATCGTGGGGGCATGACTGCAAAATCGCTCGACATCAAGGCCATTTCCGTGGAGTCGCTCAACGGATCGCCGATTAACCTGGCCGATTTTCCCGGCCCGCTACTCGTCGTCAATGTCGCTTCCAAGTGCGGTCTCACCCCGCAGTACGCCAAACTCGAGCAGCTCGCGCAGGACTATCCGACGCTGACCGTCGTCGGTGTCCCCTGCAACCAGTTCATGGGCCAGGAGCCGGGCTCGCCGGAAGAGATCGCCACCTTCTGTTCAGTCACCTATGGGGTCACGTTCCCGCTCCTGGAAAAAGTCGACGTCAACGGCGCCGGCCGGTCGCCCCTGTACGCCGCACTCACCCAGGCTTCGGACACCGACGGGGAGGCGGGGGACATCCAATGGAACTTCGAGAAGTTCCTGGTCGGCCGGGACGGTGACGTGCTCGCCCGGTTCCGTCCGCGGACCGAACCCGACGCACCGGAAGTGATCGCCGCCATTGAGGCCGCGCTGTAGGAACGTCCCGTCGTGGCTGCCGCGCGGGTACCGGTAGAGTGGCAGGCATGGCGCGTGTAGTGGTTGATGTGATGCCCAAGGCCGAAATTCTGGATCCGCAGGGCCAGGCGATCGTCGGGGCGCTGGGGCGGCTCGGCTTCTCCGGCATCGGCGACGTCCGGCAGGGCAAGCGGTTCGAGTTGGAAGTCGACGACAACGTCGATGATGCGGACCTTGAGCGCATCGCCGAAGAATTGCTCACCAATACGGTGATCGAGAACTTCGCCGTCCACCGCGTGGCCGAGTGACCATGGGCGCGAAGATCGGTGTCATCACCTTCCCGGGCACGCTCGACGACGTCGATGCGGCCCGCGCCGCTCGGCTCGCCGGAGCCGAGG
>NZ_JBAQWU010000488.1:0-1842 GCF_049299075.1 Gordonia sp. (in: high G+C Gram-positive bacteria) | reverse complement strand
CTGTCGTGGTGGGCGGTGATCATCCGCTCCGGGTATTTCGAGACCGAGTGACTCTTGGCGTGCATCGCCGACGCAGACGGCACATAGATATTCAGCCAGCCCGCCGTCGACAGCCGGTCGCCGAGGTCCACGTCCTCCATGAACATGAAGTAGCGGGAATCGAAGCCGTCGATGCTCTCGAAGGCGGTGCGACGCACCAGTAGACAAGACCCGGACAGCCAGCCGACCGGCCCCTCGTCGAGCTGCGTGTCGGTGTTGCGATAGGCCGCAGTCCACGGATTGTTCTTCCACACGGCCCCGAGCACGGCATGTCCGGTGCCCGAGATTAGGTCGGGCACCCGACGTGCGGACGGATAGACGGTGCCGTCCGGTTCGGTGATCAGCGGGCCGAGGGCGCCAGCCCGGGGCCAGCGCGCGGCCGCGTCGATCAACTCGTCGAGACTGCCGGGTGTCCACTCGATGTCCGGGTTGGCGATGACGATGAACTCGATGTCCGGGTTCAGCTCGGCCACTCCGCGGTTCATCCCGCCGCCGTAGCCGAGGTTCCCGCCGGTGTGCACCAGGGTCACCTCGGGATCCTCGGCGGCGGCCGCTTCGGGTGCGCCGTCGGTGGAACCGTTGTCGGCGATGACCACCTGGACCGGCCGGGTCGTCGCGGTCTTCAGGGTGGCAAGGAAGCCGGGCAAATAGTCGCCGGACGAGTACGTCACGGTCACCACGCCCACGGTCTCAGATGCGCTGCGCCCGGTTTCCGGGTGCTCAGGCTGGCAAGTCACCGATCCAGACTAGCGGTCAGCGCCGCGCGCCAATCACGCAGCGGCGTCAGTCCTGCCGCACGCCACGAGTCGTTCGACAGCACTGAGAACGCTGGCCGCGGTGCCGGACGGGGAAAATCGGCCGTCGTGCACGGGTGCACCCGCTGCGGATCGGCGCCGACCCCGGCGAAGACCGCACGCGCCAGATCACACCACGTACCATCGCCCGCCCCGGTCGCGTGCATCACTTTCCCGGCCGTGGCCGCCGGTACCACCCACGTCTGCTCAACCAATTCCACCAGGCCGTCGGCAAGGTCGTCGACGTAGGTGGGCGAGCCACGCTGATCGTCGACGACGGAGATCTCCGGCCGCGCCGCTTCCAACCGGCGCATGGTCCCGACGAAGTCGTTCGAGTCCGGCCCACCGGTGAACACCCAGCTGGTACGCACCACCGTGGCAGTGGGGTCGCCCCGCAGCGCGGCCCACTCCCCGGCGAGTTTGCTGGCGCCATAGACAGTGGTTGGTGCGGCCTCCGGGTCCAGATCGGCAGGTTCGAAGGGTACCGTGCGCGCAGCCTCCCCGGTGAAGACGTAGTCGGTGGACACGTGGATCAGGCGCGCTCCGGCAGCCGCAGTGACCTCCGCCAAGTGGGCGGGGCCCGCGGCGTTGACCGCATAGGCCGCGGCCCGGTCAGTCTCGGCGCCGTCAACATCGGTGTAGGCCGCGGCGTTAATGACCACATCTCCGGGGCCCAATCCGGCGAGCGCGCTGGCCACGGCGGCCGCATCGGTCACATCGAGTTCGGCCGAACCGAAACCGATCGGTGCACCGCCGCCGAAAGTCCGTGCCATCAGGGCGCGCCCGAGCTGCCCACCGGCGCCAACGACATAGACCGCGTGATCTCCCATGCCTTTCATCGTGCCCCACGATGACGTGGCGTGGCGCAGCACCGTTCCGGCGCGCCGAGCCAGTACGCTGGAACCACACTTGTCACATCTGCACCAGACGCTTCGACACAGGGGGACGCACGAGGGTGGACGAACCTCGCGAACGGCGCCAGCGCCCGGTCGGCTCACCAGCCGATGCC
>NZ_JBAQWU010000487.1:0-12604 GCF_049299075.1 Gordonia sp. (in: high G+C Gram-positive bacteria) | reverse complement strand
GGGCAAGCCTGGCGGTTTGAAGAAGCCGGGCGGCGGACTCAAGAAGCCGGGCGGTGCTCCGGCGCCGGGTGGCGCAGCTCCCGCTGCTGCTGCGGCTGAGGCTGTCGAAGCCCCCACGGCCGGCGGTCTGGGCAAGCCCGGTGGCCTGAAGAAGCCGGGCGGCCTCAAGAAGCCCGGCGGTCTCAAGAAGCCGGGTGGCGCTGCCGCTCCGGCAGCGACCTCTTCGCCAGCTGAGCCCACCTCGACGGCCGAGACCACATCGCTGGCTGAGCCTGTCGAAGCCCCCGCCACCGCACCGAACGGCCTCAAAAAGCCCGGTGGCCTCAAAAAGCCGGGCGGCCTGAAGAAGCCAGGCGGCGCTGCAGCTCCGGCAGCCTCTTCGCCGGTTGAGTCAGCCTCTTCGCTGGTTGAGTCGGCATCCTCTTCGCCGGTTGAGTCGGCATCCTCTTCGCCGGTTGAGCCTGTCGAAACCCCGGCGGCCACCTCGGCCGAGGCCGAAGGCGGCGTCACCGAGACCGCACCGACCGAGGGCAAAGCCAAGGGCTTCGGCATGTCCGGCGGCCTGAAGAAGCCTGGTGGCGGACTCAAGAAGCCGGGCATGGCCAAGCCCGCCGCGGCCCCGCCGGTTGTCGACACTGCAGTGCCGGAAGATGCTGTTGCCGAAGATGTCGCTGCGGCAGATGTCGCTGCGGAGACACCGGCCGCGGAGCCGACCGAGATCATCGCCAAGGTCGCCGACACTGCCGCGGCGGAGGTAGTCGAGACTGCCGCCACCGAAGGCAAGGCCGCGGGCTTCGGTATGGCCGCGGGTAAGAAGCGCCCCGGGGCGAGGTAGCCCATCGAGTACGCCCCGAAGGCCCGGATTCGTGATCGGATCCGGGCCTTCGGCGCATCTACCCGCCAGTCACCTTCCTTTTTGAACCGTAGAGGTCACAAACGGAACCAAAATCCTTCATATGGAACCGACCCGGTCCCGCGCTGCGTCTAATCCATGTGGGAAGCGCGGAGATTGTGGCGAAGCTCAACAGCACCTTCGCCGAGAACGACGGGGTGATCACCCTGGGGCAGGCCCGCGCGTGCGGTCTCTCACCGCGACAGATTTACCTCAGGGTGAAGACAGGACAATGGGAGGCCTATGCACGCGGCGTCTTTCTGTCGCTACAGCACGAGCATTCCGACGCCGCCGCCGTCCGCGCCGTAGTCGCCGCGCACTACCGGAGCGTCGCGCACAGCACGACCGCCGCGTGGTGGCACTCGATGATCCCCGACCTCCCCCGCCCGCTCACGCTCTGTGTTCCCATCACCTCCCATCGCCCCATCGACGTGGCCGAGGACATCGCGCTCCGGCACCGCCCGCTGCCCGCCGAGGATGTCACCGACCATCGCGGGCTGTCGGTGACCAGTCCAGAACTGACGGTGCTGACCGCGCTGGAGACCATCGCCGACCCCGCCGGATTTCTCGATCGCTGCTTGCAGCGCACCCTCGTGACGACCGGCGAGCTGACTGCGTGCCTGGAGCGCAATGCCGGGATGCACGGGCTGCGCACCGCACGCGGACTGCTGGACACCCTCGAAGCCGGCGCCGAGTCCGAGGCCGAACGACTGTTCCTTGACTTACTCAGAATCCACGGGATCACCGGTTGGACGCAGCAGGTCTGGTTCGGCCGATCCCGGATCGACTTCGCGTGGACGGCCGAGAAGGTATCCGTCGAGATCAACGGTTGGGCCTATCACCGCAGCCGGGATCGATTCGAAGCCGACAACGCCAAAGCCGCCATGCTGGCGGCCAACGGCTGGCTGCCGCTGTCGTACACGTGGAAGCAGCTCACCGAGAACCCGGAAGGCTGCATTGCCCAGGTCGTGGCGGCGCTTGCCCTCCGCCGGCTCTGAGCCCCGGCGCCCGACATCGCCGGCTTCGTCACCGAGGCGGGGCCTTCGGCACCTCGCAGCGAGTCCAGGTGCCGCCGGATTCGGAGAGCAGTTCCGGCGCGACACTAGTCCCGGTAGGTGACCACCAGCGGGGCGTGATCGGAGAGGCGCCGGTCAGGCGCCGGTTCCTTGTCTACCGCGACCGAGACGGCGCGGCGGGCCAGGCCCGGCGTTGCGAGCTGGTGATCGATGCGCCAGCCGACATCCTTACTGAACGATTCCCCCGCCCAGCTCCACCAAGTCAGCGGGCCGGGTCGGTCGCCGTGTAATCGCCGCACCACGTCGACCAACCGTCGCGGCCCGGTGATGGCGGCGAACCATTCGCGCTCCTCCGGCAGAAATCCCTCCATCTTGCGGGCCGGCCGCCAGTTGGTGACGTCGTGCTCCAGGAAGGCAACGTTCAGATCGCCGACCAACAGAAAGTCCCGATCCGCGCGCAGCGCCGCCAGCCGGTTCCGGTGCAGCTCGCGCCGGAAGGACTCCAAGAATCCCATCTTGCGAGCGAACTTGGCCCCGCCGTCCGGCTTTTCGCGCATCGATCCCGGGCGCTGCAGGTCCGCGGGCAGACCGCCCTTGGGCAGATATAGGCAGGCCACCGTCAACGGCCGGTCGGCCAGGTCCACTTCCACATACCGGCCCTCGTGAGCGAACGCCGCCAAACCGCGGGAGCTTGGCGGGGTTGCCGCCCAGTGCCGTACGGCAGCAGGGGCCTCGCGCGTCAGGATCGCGACCCCGTTGCGCCCGGGAATCGAGCCCACATCCACTGCGGCGTGATAGCCCGCAAACTCGCCGACATCACTGGCGCCGCAACGCAATTCCTGAAGGGCCACCACATCCGCCTGACGCCCGGCAAGCCACCCGTCGAACCCTCGGCGGCGGGCCGCGCGGATCCCGTTGACGTTGAAACTGGCGACGTCGAACGTCCCCGGCACGGTGATCTCAGACATGCCTCCCACCCTGCCGCATGCACCAATGAGGAATTCAGTTGCCCCGAAGTGCGAGAATTGAACGCGTGAGCCGACCATATGTATCGCACCAGAATCTGAACCTGCGCACGCTCGAGCAGTCCGACAAGCTCAAGAACGTGTGCTACGAAATCCGTGGTCCGGTGCACGAGCACGCCGCCCGCATGGAGGCCGAGGGCCACCGCATCCTCAAGCTGAACATCGGCAACCCAGCACTCTTCGGCTTCGAAGCACCCGATGTGATCATGCGCGACATGATCCATGCGCTGCCCTTCTCGCAGGGCTACTCCGACTCGCTCGGTGTGCTGCCCGCGCGCCGCGCCATCGTTACCCGCTACGAGACCATCGACTTCCCGTACTTCGACGTCGACGACGTCCTGCTGGGCAACGGCGTCTCCGAGCTCATCACCATGACCATGCAGGCGCTGCTCAACGACGGCGACGAGGTGCTGATCCCGTCGCCGGACTACCCGCTGTGGACGGCGATGACGGCCCTGTCCGGCGGTACCCCGGTGCACTACCGGTGCGACGAGGAGGACGACTGGAATCCAGACCTGGCCGACATCGAAAGCAAGATCACTGATCGCACCAAGGCGATCGTCGTGATCAACCCGAACAACCCGACCGGTGCGGTGTACTCGCCCAAGGTCCTCAAAGGCATCGCTGAGCTGGCTCGGAAGCATTCGCTGTTGATCCTGGCCGACGAGATTTACGACAAGATCCTGTACGACGGCGCCACGCACACCTCGATCGCCTCGTTGGCACCGGATATGCTGGTGCTCACGTTCAATGGCCTGTCCAAGGCGTATCGGGTGTGCGGCTACCGCGCCGGCTGGGTGGTGATCACTGGCCCGAAGGATCACGCAAAGGGCTTCATCGAGGGGCTGCATACGCTGGCCTCGACCCGCCTGTGCAGCAACGTTCCCGGCCAGCACGCCATCCAGGTGGCCCTGGGCGGCTACCAGTCGATCGACGCGCTGTGCGCCCCCGGCGGCCGTCTGCACGAGCAGCGCACGGTGACCGTGGACAAGCTCAACGAGATCCCGGGCGTCAGCTGCGTGACGCCGATGGGCGCGCTCTACGCCTTCCCTCGGCTGGATCCGAACGTGTACGAGATCCGCGACGATGAGAGGTTCGTCCAGGATCTACTGCTGCAGGAGAAGATCCTGGTAGTCCAGGGCAGCGGCTTCAACCTGCCGGACACCAACCATTTCCGAATCGTGACGCTGCCGTGGGCACAGGACCTGTCCGAGGCCATCGAGCGCATCGGGAACTTCCTGTCCTCGTACCGTCAATAGCCGGTGACGGATGGACCGAGCACAGCGATGCGGGTCCGGTTGATCTGGAGAAAGCCCACGTCACAGGCCGCTAGCAGTCTCTAGCAGTTGCCTGTTACTGCTGGTAACGTGCAATTCGAAGCCGCCCAGAGGAGGGTTCCTATCCATGGCCACTTGGCATCGATCCACGGTCCGCAACAACGATGTCGAGCTCGCCGTATTCGAGCTCGACAACCCGACCGCGGGAGATTCCGGCAGCGACGACCGTCCCGTCGTCGTCCTGGTCCACGGCTGGCCCGACACCCACCATTTGTGGGATCACGTCGCCCCACAGCTCGGCGACGATCTGCGGGTGTTCGCCTACGACACCCGAGGCTACGGTGAGTCCACTCGCCCCGAGGCGATCGCCGACTACCGGCTCGTGCACCTGGCCGCCGACTTGTTCGACGTGATCGACGCGGTAAGCCCGGACCGACCGGTGCACATCGTCGCGCACGACTGGGGCAGCGTCCAGACTTGGGAGGCCGTCACCACCCCGGACGCGCAGGAGAAGATCAAAACCTTCACCTCGGTCTCCGGCCCCAACCTGGACTACCTGGGCGAGTGGGCACGCGCCACGCTGTCACGCCCGACTCCGGCGAACGTCGGCCACCTGCTGTCGCAGGTCGCGTCGTCGGCCTACACCGCACTGTTCCAAATCCCCGTGCTGCCCCAGGCGTTCTGGAAGTCCGTCGGCTCCGAACGCAACTGGACCGAGTTTCTACACCGAGTGGAGGGCACCCCCCGGGAGAATGTCTCGCTGGCGCCGACCCTCAAAGAAGATATGGCCTCAGGTCTGCGCTTCTACTCGGCCAACATTCGCGAGAAACTGTCCGAGCCGAATCCGCGTCCGACCACCGTACCGGTCCTCGAAGTGGTCAACGAGCGCGACGTCGCCCTGCGGCCAGCCATCTACGAGCTCACCCACACCCATGCCGCCAAATTGTGGCGGAAGAACTCGACTACCGACCACTGGCTGCCGTACACCAACCCGGAGTACCTGGCGCGGACCGCGCGCGAGTTCATCGACCTGATCGAGAACGGGACGTCGAGCGCCCCGAACACCATCGACCGCGCCCGCCGCTTCGGCCCGCCGCAACGCCTCGGCGGCAAGTTGGCGGTCATCACCGGCGCGGGCAGCGGCATCGGCCGGGAAACCGCGTACGCCCTGGCCGGGCTGGGCTGCGAGGTGGTCCTGGCCGACATCAACGTCACCAACGCCGAAGTGACCGCCACCGAGTGCAAGGCCAGCGGCGTGCTGACCACCGTCTACGAGCTCGACGTCGCCAACACCGACGCGGTCAACCAGTTCGCTGAGGATGTGCAGCGCAAGCATGGAGTGCCCGATATCGTCGTCAACAACGCTGGTATCGCCCTCGCCGGGTCGGCCCTGGCCGCTACCGACGAGCAGGTCGACCGCATTCTGGCCATCAACCTGCGCGGGGTGATCGCCGGCAGCCGCGCATTTGCCCGGCAGATGGTCGAGCGCGGCACCGGCGGGCACATCGTCAACCTCTCATCGGCGTCCGCCTTCACCCCGCAACGCGATATGGCCCTGTACTCGGCCACCAAGGCCGCGGTGCTGATGTTCTGCGAGTCGCTGCGTGCCGAGCTCGCGGACCACCGGATCGGCGTCACCGCGATCTGCCCGGGCATCGTGCACACCAACATCACCTCCTCCACTGAGATCGTCGGCACCGACGATGCGGACCGAACACGCAAGCGCATTGACGACTTCTACGCCAAACGCGGTTTCACCCCGGACAAGGTGGCGCGCGACATCGTCAAAGCGATTCTGCGGAACCGGGCCGTGGTACCGGTGACCCCGGAGGCCAAGATCGGCTACCGCGCCTACCGGTTCACCCCATGGATCTCGCGGTGGGCCGCCCGCGCGAATCTGGCGAAGTAGTAGGGCCGCGAGATGCCCGCTAGCCAGCCGAGCCGCCGCACCTCGGACACCGATCCGGGCAAGGTGGAGCTGCATGCCCGCAACGTCAATTTCGACCTCTCGACCACGCCGCTGCACTGGATCCCCGGCCAGCCGGTGGCGTCGAACTTCATCACCGTCCTGAATCTGCTGCTCCCCGAGGGCGAACGCTGGTTTGTGCAGACCTTCAACGAGGCTCTGCCGATGATCAAGGACGAGGCGCTGGCCGTCGATATGCGCGGCTTCATCGGACAAGAAGCCATGCACGCCGAAGCGCACGACCATGCGTCTCCCGTAGCCACGGCGCCGAACTCGCGGTGGACGCCTAACCTGCGACGGCGCTTGCCTGGCAACCCGGCGCCGCCGCCGATCACCTAATGGGAGAATCGTTGCCATGACGGAATACCGGATCGATGACCTGGCGCGCGCCGCGGGCACGACGGTTCGCAATGTGCGCGGCTATCAGGATCGCGGCCTGATCCCGCGTCCGATCCGCCGCGGCCGCATCGCGATCTACACCGATCAGCATCTGCAGCGGTTGAGGGTGATCGGCGATCTGCTCAAACGCGGCTTTACGATGGCGCACATCAGTGACTTCCTGTCCGGTGTGCAGCGCGGCGACGACCTTATGGAAGTGCTCGGGCTCAAAGGATTGTTGACCGAGCCGATTGCCCGCACACCCACCGAACAGGTGTCACGGGACAAGCTGTTCAGCTACCTGGGCGACCCCGAACCTGGACTACTGCAACAGATTCAGGACTTCGGGTTGGTCGAGCCCGCCGGCGACGACGAGCCGCCCACGAGCTATCTGATCAAGGACACCGAGACCCTTGATGCGTACCGCGAGCTGCTCACCATCGGCGTCCCGCTCACCTACATCCTCGGCCTGCAACGCCAGCTCGACGACGATCTGCAACAGGCCGCCTCGACGCTGATCACCGCCGGTCGACGCGCCGTGACCGAGGGCCGCTTCGACGGCTGGATCCCGGAACGCGGCGCCGAAGAGGACTGGGCGGCGTCGTTCATCCGGCAGCTCCGCCGTACCGGCCGTGTCACCGCACACAACACGCTCAACCGCGCGTTGGACCGGGAACTGACTCGCCAACTCGACGACTATCTGGCGATCGCCAAATTCCGCCGCACCAGCGAGGACCCACCCCCCGCCCCTACTCCGTGAGCCAGTCTCGCCCTCAGGCCTTCAGGTCCACACGCTCGTCGACCACTTTCGGTCCCCCGTTGCGGCTCACCGCCCAGCCGAAGATGGGCGCGATGATGTACATCAGGATCGAGTAGACAGCGGCGGGGATCGCGATCATCGCGCTGTCGAGCACACTGATCGCGATGGTCAACGCGATGGTCGTGTTGTGGATGCCGATCTCCATCGAGGTGGCGATCGCCTGCGGTTTGGCCAGCCGCAACGCCCGGGCCAGTAGGTAGCCGCTGGAGAGACTGATCAGGCAGAACAGGCCCGTCACCCAGCCCACTTGCCGCGCGTAGTCGGCGATGTTGTCCGCCTCCCCGATGATCGCGCCGATGGCCACGATCGCCAGCACGGCGATGGAGAAGATACGCACCGGCTTATCCGCGCGCTTGGCAAACTCTGCCGACTTGGCCCGCACGATCATGCCGAGGACCACCGGCACCAGCACGATGGCGATCACCTGCAGGACCTTGCCGAACTGCAATCCGAGCTCGCCGTCGGAGTCGAAATAGCTGATCGCCAAGTTGGTGATCAGCGGGATCGTGAAGGCCGCAAGCACGGAGTTGATCGCGGTCAGCGTGATGTTGAGCGCAACATCGCCGCGGAACAGATGGCTGAACAAGTTGGCCGTCGTCCCACCCGGCGAGGCGGCCAGCAACATCACACCCACCGCGAGCAGCGGCGGCAGGTCGAACGCCAGGACCAGCCCGAAGGCCACGGCGGGGAGGATCAAGATCTGCAGGACCAACGCACCGGCTACAGCACGCGGTGACCGCACCACGCGCGCAAAATCGGCGACTCGCAGGGAGAGCCCGAGGCCGAACATGATGATCGCCAACGCGATCGGCAGTCCGACAGTAATCAGCGAAGAATCCTGCACCGGATACATCCTTTCGTCCCCGCAACCCTCACATGCGGCAGCTCAGAACGAGGCTAATTGCCTCGAATGTCCGCTCCCCGGGCGGGTGACGCTATCGCCGGTAGGTCGTCTGGAAGGCCTGCCGTGCACCAGCCCGGCCCGCCGTGACCTGGTACGCGGTAAGGATCAGCGACGCGCGGTCGACGGCCATCGTCATGAAGCCGCGGTCGGCATAGTTCTCGTATTTGGCGCGGAACTGCTTGCTCGACGAGTCGTGCACTGTCTTGGCCGCCGCGCCCGAGACGATCTGGCGCGTACCTTTGAGGCCGCGCACATTCTCGAGGACCTGCTGGCTGTGGTCGTGCCCGGAGAGCAGGAACTGCGCGCGCCCGGCAATGTGCTGTTCGACGAAGCTCTTGAGTGCGCCGCCGGCCAGCGGCTCGGGCAGTCCGTCGTAGGCGCCGGCCGGTCCGTGCGGACCGTTATTCGCGTACGGGTGATGGGTGCACACGATCTTCCACGGCGCGCTCGAAGCCGCCAGCGCGCGGTCGAGCCAGCGGGCCTGGCGCGTCATATACGCGCCGCCCGGCTCCCACTCCGGGGAGAAGATCGGCGGGAGGTACGCGGCGAGCGGGTTGAGGTCAAGGACAAAGAAGTCCGCGACGCCCGTCGCCACCGAGTAGTAGCGCGCTGGCATGTACCAGCGACGAGACCGGCGATGGTAGGCCACCTCGTCATCGCCGCGCAGCAGCCAGCCGCCGTCGCCGGGGAAGATCGCGGTGTTGTCGTGATTGCCGAGGGTCATCAGCCACGGGAAGTCGAGACCGGCGTTGGGCTTCTCGAACTTGGTCTGGAACTGAACGTCGTCCGGCCCCTTGGGGCCGCTCTCGTAGATGTTGTCGCCGAGGCCGACAGCAAGATCGAAGGGATTCGTCGCGTGTAGGCGTCGCGCAGCGTCGGTGACCGCGTGCTGCGGGGCTTCACCGGTTCCGGCGTCACCGGTCACCAACACATGGAGGCGCTCGCCGCCTGCGGGCAGCGAGTATTTCGGCATGGCTGCGGCCGCGCGGCCGGGGGCAGTGGCGCCCAGGGCGGTGGCCGCACCCGCGACGGCGGCGGCTCCGGCGAGAAAGGAACGGCGTTTCAGTCCGGAATCGTCCGGGCGGGCGCTAGTGCTGGGCATGACGAAGAGTGTCACACGTTCAGATGAATCGGAGGAGATTTTCCGGTGGACGCGAGTTGTCGCTCCGACCGCTCACGCCAGCTCCTTATCCCCTCCAGCCCCAACTGTCACGCAATCTTTACCCTCTCGGCTTCTCCTGCGCACGGGGTGCCGATTAGGGTTATCCCAATGCGACCTCTGAGTCTCCGTACCGCGGTCTGCCTGGTGACCACGGTAACGTGCCTGGTCACCGGGGCCGGGCCAGCGACCGCCGAGCCCACGCCACCCAACCTGCGCCCATTGCCCGGCGACGTGATCGACGGCGTCGACAGCATCGTTCCGGCCCCGAAGATCCCGACGCTTACGACGATCCCACAGCGCGCCCAGGCACCCGGATACAGTCACGATCTCCTCGAATTGCGCAACGCCGTGCTGCCCGATCCGATCGGCGATCCGATGTTCGACCGCTGGCCTGCCGATCTGGCCAAGCGCACCAACGGCGATATTCTGGCCACCCGTGATCTGACCGCCCAAACCGGCTTTCTGGTGACCGTCCCCATCGCCAGCGCCACGATGGTCAAGTATCGCTCCACCGATATCGCGGGGCAGCCGATCTTCGCGACCGCCACGATCATCGAGCCGCAAGCGCGTTGGACGGGCACCGCCCCGGGGCGCGGGTCGCAGCGACCAAGCGCACGTCCAGTGCTGGTGAACAACGTGCCGATCAACGGTCTCGGCACCGAATGCACAGCCGGCTACACGCTGACCCACGGTTTCGGCGATAAGACCAACCAAACCGACCTCTTCCCGCCGACCACGCAACTGGCGCTCTCCCGCGGCTACGCCGTGATCGTCCCGGACCACGAAGGCCCACGACAGGCCTACGCCGAGCCGACGCTGGCCGGGCACGTCGTGCTCGACGCGGTACGCGCCGCCACCAAGTTCGCACCCAAGAAATACGGCGCGAGCCGGGTTGCGGTGACCGGCTACTCCGGCGGGGCCATTGCCACCAACGGCACCGCGAAGGTACTCACCGAGTACGCACCCGACCTCGTCGACCGGTTTGTCGGCGCCGCACTGGGCGGCGTCCCGGCGGACTTCCGGATTCTGGCTGCAGCGATGAACGCCAACCTGGCCACCGGCGTCATGCTGGCCGCCACCCTCGGTATCGCGCGCGAGCGGCCGGAGATCTTGCAGCTCACCAATAACCTGGGTCGCCAGCTCGCGACGTCGCACTTCCGCAATGCCTGCGGCAGCGACTACGGCATCGCAGGCCCGCTTCAACTGCCGACGCAACTGCTGTCCAGCGATCCTGACCCGTTCAACTCCGCAGTGGCCAAGCAGGTCTACGCGGCAACGCAACTGGCCGATCACAAATCGGCGGTGCCGATGTACATCTATCACGGCGCGCAGGAACTGTGGATTCCCGCGCAAGGCGCCCGGAACCTGTTTGCCGAGCAGTGCAGGCTGGGCGCCAATGTCACCTATCGTGAGGTCCCCGGCGAACATCTGTCGGCCGCCATCGTCGCCTACCCCGAGGCCATGCAATGGTTGGCCGATCGCCTGGACGGCAAGCCCGCCGAGAACGAGTGCCGCTAGCGGCCAGTGCCGCGCCCGACTATTTCAGCTTCGCCGCGAGCCAGTCGAGGGCGCGCACGTTGTCCAATTGGTGCGGTAACGAGTGGTCCATCGAATAGCCGGGGACGGTGGCCGGCGCCTCGAAGACCAGCAAATCGACAGCCGCACCCCGCTGCCGCCAGTCGCGGACCAGGCCGGTCACCGAACCGAAGGGCACGACGTCGTCATTGCGTCCGGCGTGCACGAGCATCGGCACCTGCGGGGCGACCTCGCCCAGTCGCTGCTCGGCCAACCAGGCCGCGAATCCCGGCACTGCCAGCAGGTCATCGGCCAGATCGGGCGTCGTCCCGGTGAGCTGGTCGATGGCCGCGTCAGGCATGCACATACGCGCAAGGCGATGCCGGTATGCGTTGCCAGCCGAGCTCAGCGCCGCGGTGATGGGCTGCCGCAGCGTCGGATCGCTCGCGATCGCACTGTTGGCGCTCCAGCCGGCGATCGCCTGCTTCAGCACGCTGTCGCTCCGACGCAGTACCGCCGCCGCGTCGGCCACTGGCGCTCCGGCGTAACCGGCGCGCACCGGAAGTTCTGGCGCGTAGACCGGTGCGAGTTCGGCCGCGGCCGCTGAGGTGACGCCACCTTGGGAGTAGCCCCAGACCGCGACCGGGCCAGCATTGCCCGTGGTGGTGCGCGCCGCCCGGATCGCGTCGAGCAGCGCGTGGCCCTGGTCGACGCGGTTGAGAAAGGTATGCGTGCCGGGCTGGCCGAGGCCGATGTAGTCGGGTACTACGACGGCGTAGCCGCGGGCAAGGAGCAGCTCGACACTGGAGTTTTCGTAACCAAACTGTGCGCTGCCGTCGCCGACTGCCACCGGCTGCGCGAACGACCGCGACGGCGCGCATTGGTCGCCCTGTCCGTAGGTGCCGACCGCCATGCCCACCAACGGACGCCGACCCGGGCCGGTCCACGGCGCGCGCGGAGTGAAGACCGTCGCATCGATTGCTCGGTCACGACCGGTCGAATCCCGCGTCGCCAGCGTCACCAGCGTCAGTTCGGCGAGCGCGGAGAGGGGACCGTGCATCGTCGCTGTTCGGGTCACCTGGCCGGGGGAAGCCCCCGCAGCGGCCTGCGGAGCGGCTCCGGCGCCGCCGGCCATCACCGCACTGCCACCCGCCGCAATCCACAGAGCGACTGCGAGCAGAGCCACCTCGATCTGCCGGCGGCTCACTGTTGAGCCTTCGCCGAGGGCGCCACCTCGGTGTCGACGAAGTCGTCGATGATGCCCGAGACCTCGTCGGGCCGTTCCAGCATGGCCGCGTGACCGCAGCCGCCAAGCCACTCCGCGCGCGCTGGCGCAAGCGTGCGGTTGAGTGCCCGTCCGGCTTCCGCCGAAAGGATCACGTTGTCGGTACCCCAGATGGTGCAGACTGGCGGCGCGGAATCCGGGAGCGAACGGCCATCGGGCAGCGCGAGGGCCCGCCGATCGGCGATCATGTCGGCCAACGCAGCGAGTCGGCCAGGTTCGCGCATTTGCTCGACGAGCAGTTCGGCCGCCGGAATCCGGTCCGGCAGCGACGAGTCGGTGAACCATTCGCCCACCACCTGCCGGGCCGCGCGCCGGGGCAGGCCGCGGCGGCGCACCCAGTCGCGGATCACCCGCGGGATCTTGC
>NZ_JBAQWU010000486.1:0-6183 GCF_049299075.1 Gordonia sp. (in: high G+C Gram-positive bacteria) | reverse complement strand
CTCCGGACCACAGACCTCGACGACGGCCGCGGCCGGCTCGACAACGTTCGCGACGATCGCGTCAGCACCGTCGGCCGCGGCGAGCGGTGCGGTGATCATGTGCGGCACGGCCGCTACCGGGCCGAGCGAGAACTGATCGGAGATCGTCCGGGCGAGTTCGAACCACTGGGTCGTGCGCACGACGGTCAGCGCGCCACCGAGACGTTCGCGGTAGGCCTCCTCCTGCGCGGCCTTGCCCCGGTAGTAGCCCATCTTGGCGTTGACGGCCGGGTCGACGGCGTGGCAAATCGACAGGCACACCAAGCGCGCGCCAGCCTGACTGGCGGCGTCGGCGACGTGCGCCGCCGTCGCCCGAAAGAACTCCGTCGCTTTGCGTCCCGACTGAGTCGTCAGGTTCAAACAATCGACGACGACGTCGGCGCCGTCGACTGCGGCCGCGAGGCCCTCCCCGGTCAACGCATCCACGCCGCTGCCGCGGTGCGCCGCCACGACTTCCACTCCGCGCGCGGTCAGCTTCTCGGCCACCTGACGCCCCATCGTGCCGCTGGCGCCCAGCACGACGATCTTCATCCCGGTCATGACCTTCATCAACCAAGGCTAGATCCGGCCCGGCGTGAAGACCAGATCCCGTAGCCTTTGAGCCTCACCACTCCGCCTGCAAGAGAGCTGCCGATGACCCTGGCCCGCCCGGAAGCCGCCGACGAAACCTCGCCCCGCAAACTCCTCGCCCTAGCGATACCGACGATCCTGCTCGGAGCGTGCGCGGCCGGGATCCTCTGGGTGATCGAGAAGGTCGCCGACCAATGGCAGCAGACGCTGTGGGACCGGATCCCGGACGCGCTCGGCGTGGACCCGAGCGGTTGGTGGATCATCCTCGTCCTCACCCTCACCGGTCTGGCCGTCGGACTGTGCTTGCAGTTCTTCCCCGGACACGGCGGACCGGACAGCGCCACAACGGAGTTGATCGAGGAGCCCCTTCATCTGTCCGCCCTTCCCGGGGTCATCGCCGTGACCATCCTGGCCCTCGGCGGCGGCGTCAGCCTCGGACCGGAAAACCCGATCATTGCGGTGAACGTGGCGATCATCGTCTTCCTGCTCTCCCGACTCATCCCGGCGGTGCCCAGTGAGGTCGGCGTGATGATCGCCGGCGCGGCAACCGTCGGCGCGCTATTCGGCACCCCGGTGGCCGCCGCACTGATCTTCACCGAAGTGCTCGCCGCGATCGCCGGCAAAGGCTCGCTGTGGGACAAGCTCTTTCTCCCGCTGGTCGCCGCCGGTTCGGGCACTATCGCGATGAAGTGGATGGGTGGCCAGCACCTGGGCTTCAACCTCCCCGCCTACGGCAGCCCTTCTGCGCCGGATCTGCTCTACGGCATCCTCGTCGCCTGTGCTGGCGTGGCAATCGGCCTGGCCATGCTCTACCTGTTCAGCTTCACCTGGCGTGCACTGCACTCGATGCGCTCACGCATTCTGATTCCGCTGGTTGGTGGCCTGATCCTGGGCATCCTGGGCTTCATCGGCGGCCCGATCACCATGTTCAAGGGCCTAGCCGAAACCGGTCAGTTGCTCGCGGACCCGGCTGGCTACAGCCGAAGCGAACTCACCCTGATCATCGTGATCAAAGCGTTAGCCCTCGCCATCGCCGCCAGCGCCCTGTTCCGCGGCGGACGGATCTTCCCGGCCACCTTCCTGGGTGTCGCGGTCGGCCTCCTCGGCCACGCAATGATCCCGAACCTGCCGCTCACCCTCGCCGTGGCCTGCGGCGTATTGGGCGTCCTCCTGGTGGTCAGCCGCGACGGCTGGCTGGCACTCTTCGTCGCCGTCGCCATCCCCGGCGACATCACCGTGCTGCCGGTGCTCTGCGTCGTGGTGCTGCCAGCCTGGCTGCTGGTCACCCGGCAACCGGAGTTCCGGATCATGCCGGAACCGGCTACACCAGCGGCAAGCCCTCCAGCAGACGCTGCACCGGAAGCACGTTCCGCGGAATGAACTCGGCGACGGTCAGGCCGACGACCTCGGCAGTGGCTGCCACATCACGCACCACCCGCTGCACTTCGGCGATCCGCAGACCTCCGCGGACCCGCCCCAGCCCGAGCGCTGCCTCATCGGCGTCGACGACGTCGACGTCGAGGTGAATGGCAACCTTCGAGGCGCCGGTCGACAGCAGCCACGTCAACAGCGGCGCCGTGCTGGTGCGTAGCTGCTCCGGGTCAAACGAGACGATCCCCCATTCGGCGAGGTGCGGGTAGTCGTCGTCAGTCCACTCGTGTAGGCCCGCGATCGCGACCCGGTCAGCCGGGATCGTCGCCGGCAGCAAGTCCACGATCTCCTCATCACCGTGGCCGGTCAGCACCGCGACTGCCATGGCGTGGTAGCCGTTGTACTCACTGTCCGGCGTCCCGACGTCCGGGTGCGAGTCGATCCAGATGACGGCGAGGTCATCGCCGTATTCCCGCGCGAGGGCCGCGAACGGCGCGACGCTCACCGCGCAATCGCCGCCGAGCGTTAACACTTTGTCGAAATCATTGCGGGCCAACGCTTCGAGCGCCGACTCCAACGACTCGACAACCACTCCACGCGACTCGATGCCTTCGGTCGCCGGCTCATCCACATCGTCGACGACGACGTGCGCGACCGGCCCGCGCGCAGGCGGCAGCACGGCTTCGAGCACCTGGGACCCCACTGCGTAACCACGCCGGGCCCGCTCGAGGGCGACCTCGCCGAACAAATCGGCGACACCCGCCGCCCCGGCGCCTTGCCACTGTGGCCACACCAATCGCAGCGTTCGGTCACCCGGTTCCGTCATCGCCTCGATCCGCCACTCCAGGGCGATCGCCGCGATCATCTGCGCCAGCGCGACATCGGCATCGGTCAGGCCACCAGCGGCATGGGTGGTCAGCACTAAACGCACTGTGCCGTAATGGATTTCGACGTCCGGATGGTGGTCGGCGGCCTCGGCCGCGGCAGTGACGGCATCCACGAACTGCACGCTACGCACCATCGTGCCGGTGCGATAGACGGCGACGAGCGTACCGTCGTCAACCTGCCATCCGAGCGGAAGCTGGGCGGCGGCCTCGCGGGCTGTCAAGGACTGGTAGCTGCGACTGCTCATGCCCCCAGGGTAGCCAATCTACGCTTGGTCGCCAGCTAGGATCGATGCACCGCGTACCACGCCAAACTTGAGGAGGTCGTCGGTGTCGTTCGCCTCCCGCGTCGACAACTTCACCCGTCGCTATCCACGCACCGGGTACCCACTCGCCGTGGCCTACAAGTTCTTCGACGATCAGGGCGGCTACCTGGCCGCACTCATCACGTACTACGCCTTCGTGTCACTGTTCCCGGCGCTTCTGCTGTTCACCACGATCCTCGGCTGGGTGTTACGCAATAACGAAGGTTTGCGCGACCGCATCGTCAACTCCGCGCTGGATCAGATCCCGGTGATCGGCGATCAGTTCGCCGACCCGGCAGCGCTGAGCGGCGGCCCGGCGGCGATCATCATCGGCCTGGTCGGCGCCCTCTACGGTGGACTCGGCGTCGCGGTCGCCTCGCAGAACGCCATGAACATCATCTGGGCGGTGCCCCGCAACTCGCGCCCGAATCCGATCCTGGTGCGCATACGCGGCTTCGTCCTGCTGTTCACCGTCGGTCTGTCGATGATCGGTCTGGTCGCCATCGGCATCACCTCCGCCGCCATCGATTTCGGCCGGATCAGCCAGCTGATCACCGATATCGGCCAGGTCGTGCTCGCACTCGCCGTCTTCCTCTTCGCCTTCCGCTACGGCACTGTCCGCACCCTGCGCATCATTGACGTGCTGCCTGGCGCCGCAGTCGCGGCCGTCGGCTGGCAGCTGCTGCAACGCTTCGGTGGCGTCTATGTCGAGCGCGTCATCACCCGCGCCAGCGTCGTCAACAGTGTTTTCGCCACCGTCCTGGGCCTTATCGCCTTCCTGTACCTGGCAGCGGCACTGATCGTCTTCTGCATGGAGATGAACGCCGTCCGCACCGACAAGCTGTACCCGCGCTCGTTGCTCACCCCCTTCACCGACAACGTCGTTCTCACCGAGGGCGACGTGCGCTTTTATACGAACTCGGCCAAGGCGCAGCGCAACAAAGGCTTCGAAGTGATCGACGTGTCGTTCGACAAGACCGACCCCACATAGGCGAGACTGGTCGCCATGGAATCCGATACCGACGAGGTGACCTGGTGCGATGTCGCGCCCTGGCTCTTCAGTCGTGCCGGCGACCCGGAGTTCTTCTGGATCGACGACGATCCCGCCGCGGCCGAACCCAACGTCCGCAAGGCCCACTGCGAGCTGATCGCCGTGCTCATGGTCGAAGCAGTGCCCGAGGTGACCATTGGTGAACTGCTCCCGCTGCTGCCCGGCGACGTGGACCTCATCCCCGATCCGTCGCTTCCGACGCGCGCCGCCAACTGGCTTCTGCAGTCGTCGACCTTCACCACCGACCGCATCCGCGCAGCCACCACCGCCGACATCTTGGACAGTCGCGGGATGGGCACCGGCTCGGTGATCGGGCTGCTGGCGCGTCTGGTCGAACTCTCCACCGATGAGCTCGCCCGCGACACCGATCTCGGGCCGGATGTGACCGACGAGTTGCTCGACGATCTGGAGATCATCGCCCGCTGGCGACGCGTCACCGGCGACGACGACGTCTCTCTCCTCAATCCACTACCTGTCTATGCACCGGCCGCGGTCCATCAGGCCCGCTCACGCCTGGCCACCCTCACCGCCAGCACGTTCCCCATCAGCGACGACGAGGACATCACTGTCGCCGAATCCCTCGACACCCGGCTCGACGAACTCGGCGACCGTGACCGGGAAGTATTCCTCGCCCGGCGCCTCACCCAGCCGCGCGAACGCTTGGAAGCACTCGGCGAGCGCTTCGGTGTTTCCCGCGAACGCGTACGCCAGTACGAGGCGCGCGCACTGACCGAACTCTTCGGCTGGCTGGAAAACAGCACGCAGGCGCAGTTTCTGGTGTCGTCGGCGACCCGGATGGTCGGCACCGTGCGGTTGATCGACGACGTCGTCGCCGCCCTGCCGCCGCTCGCCGACGGCGTCGGTGCGGTGAATCGTCCGCTGTGGCAGGTGCTGGTCGGCATCGGCCTGCCTTTCGAGGTGGCCGACGGGTGGGCCGCAGTACCCGATCTGGACGCGGCACGCGAGGCGACCAGGAACCTGGTCACCGACCGCGCCGACGAGTTTGGCGTGCTGTCCGCGGCCGCGCTGACTGAGGTCAACGACGCCCCCTTGCCGACCGAGAGCGCCGACTGGCCCGCGCGGTGGGCCGCCGAACTCGGCTACGTCGTCTACCGCGGCCATCTACTCACCACGACCAGCACTGTCGAGGATTACGCCGCGGCTGTCCTTTCCATCCACGACGAGCCGATGGCGCCCGACGAGATCGTCGGCACCTTCCACGTCGAGCGGTCCGCCCGATCGCTGGTCAATCAGATGGCCGGCGACGACCGTTTCCAGCGCGTCAGTCGAACCCAGTGGGGTCTGCGCAGGTGGGGCGGTCCGGCGTACGCCACCATTCGCAGCGCGATCGGCGAGGTCCTCGACGAGGCCGGCGGCTCGATGGATCTGAGCGAGCTGATCGAACGGCTGGTCGTCGACTTCGACGCCAAGCCCGCCAGCGTGACCGCCTACGCTTGCGCCCCGCCGTTTCACACACGCGACGGCGTCGTCTCCCATATGCAGGCGCTGCCGACCACGCGCAAGTCGCCCGCGGAGACGCGCAATCTGTTTCGCATCGGTGACGCCTGGAAACTCCGCATCACCGTCAACCGCGAGCATCTGCGCGGCAGCGGTGCGCCCCTGCCAGTCGGGCTCGCCTCGGCGATCGGGCTGACCTACGGGGATTCTCGTCAGCTCGCCTCCGAGAAAGGCGAACAATCCATCTCGTGGACCGCCCGGCAACCCACGCTCGGCAGCACGCGGCGTTTCTTGACCACACTTGGCCTGGGCGAAGGCGCGCACGTGTACCTCGTGTTCACCGACGACGGCCGCTTCGCGGTAGAAGCGATCGACTGATCCATCGCATAGGATCGGCGCCATGCCACCGCGCCGTCGCCTCCCCGCTGCCGACTCGCTCACCCCGGAGAACCTCGCGAGCCTAGCCTCCGCCGTCGCCGAAGGCCGCCGAGCGACCGTCTACCTG
>NZ_JBAQWU010000485.1:0-2395 GCF_049299075.1 Gordonia sp. (in: high G+C Gram-positive bacteria) | reverse complement strand
GCCACGGCGAATCCCCGGCGAACAACTGCGCCTCCAGCTCCGCGCACCGCGGCAGGTCGGCGGGCAGCAGTGGCTCGACGATCACAACAGCGACTTGCGCCGCTGATCGGCGAGCAAGACGGCGTCCGGTCGCCGCAGGTACAGCGGAGTCAGGTCCCCGCCCCCCGAGCCGCCGACGGAGGAGTCGGGTTCACCCTGAGCCGCCACCGCGGCCACCGCGACCAGCGCGGCCGGCGTGGGCACGGTGGTCGTACTGACCGGCAGCTCGTACCGGTCGGTGAAGCCGGGCGTACCGGCCACGATCTGCGCGGCGCCGCGATCCACCGCGTCTGGCGCACAGACCTCCGGTCCAGCCACGCGTTCACCACCGCCGTAGCGCGCCCAGTAGACCTCGCGTCGGCGCGCATCGGTCACCACCAGGACGTCGTCGGTTTCGCCGGTCGCCGCGGCGATCGCGTCCAAGGTGCAGACTCCGTACGCGGGAATGTTCAACGCGTCGGCGTAGGCCGCGGCGGTGGCCAGACCCACGCGCAAACCGGTGAACGGTCCCGGTCCGCACCCAACGACGACAGCGTCGAGGTCGGCGCCGCTGACCCCGGCCTCGGCCAGGACTTCGCGCATCAGGGTGGTGAGGACTTCTGCGTGGCGACGCTGGTCGTCGAGTACCCGGCTGGCCAGGGTGGTGGTTTCGACACGGCTCGTCGCTCCGCTCGTCGCCGGCTCAACCATCGAGGCAGTCGAGACCACGCCCACAACGACCGAGGGGGTCGCGGTATCGATCGCCAACATCAGTCGCTCAGTCATTGCTTACCCATTCCCAGCTCGCGCGGCGCACCTCGGACTCGTCGGCGCGGCGCAGCCGGACCAGTACATATTCTTCGACGAGGCGTTCGGCGACGCCTTCGCCCCATTCGACGACGACCACCGAGTCGGCCAGGTCGGTGTCCAGGTCGAGGGCGTCAAGGTCGTCGAGTCCGTCGAGCCGGTAGGCGTCGACGTGGATCAGGCCGACGGCGCCGCCGGGGCCGGGCCGATGTTGGCGCGCAATGATGAAGGTGGGTGACGAGACCCGTCCGGCGACGCCCAGTCCGGCGCCCAGGCCGCGGGTCAGGGCCGTCTTGCCAGCCCCGAGGGGTCCGTCGAGGATCACCAGATCCCCGGCACGCAGCACCGCCGCCAGCTCCCGGCCGAAAGCCTCGGTGTCGGCGACCTCGGGGAGTACCCGCTCCCCCGCCGATCCGCGAGAAATCGGCGTCACTGCGCCGCTCCCCAGCGCCACCGCATGGTCGGCCGGTTGCGGGCGTGCCGGGACCGCTGCACCAACGAGTCGATGCCGTCGTTCACCAGGTCGGGGTACTCCATCGGCAGCATGTGACCGCAGCCCTCCCCGATCAGCAGCCGCGAATCGTCGCCCAGCTCGGAATACATGCGCACCGAGTTCGGCAGCGGAGTCAGCCGGTCTAGGTCGCCGCACATCACCGCCGACGGCACTTTGGCGAGCACCGGCAGCGCCGTCGACTCGTCGTGGCTCTCCAGGGCTCGCAGAAAGTTGACCATCGTCGAGATCGGCGTGTTCTGGATCATCGACTCGACGGCGTGCCCGGCGGTCGGACTGTAGAAGTCGGGACCGAAACTCGCGGCCACCAACACCGGCTCGACGGCCTGGCGGGTGATGCCGCGGCCGGCCTGCACCAGCCGCGGAATGTAGCGGACCGAGATACGCAATGCGTCGACGATCGGATTATTCAGACCTTCGCCGAGTCCGGCTTCGGTGATGCCGCGGGCCGCGGTGGACACCAGCGCCACACCCGTGATGCGGCCGGTGTGGCTGAACAGTTCCGGATGCGAGCGGGCCAGCGCCATGACCGTCATGCCGCCCATTGAATGGCCGACCAGAATCACGCGGCCGGTCGGTGCGACGGCGCGGATCACCGCAGCAAGGTCGTCGCCCAACTGCTTGATGGAGGCCGACTGAGCGGGGGCCGGATCACTGCGGCCGTGGCCACGCTGATCGTAGAAAACCATCCGAACGCGGCGGTCGGCCCAGCGCTCGGCGAGGTCGTATCGCTGAAAATGCCAGGACGCCATCCGCAAGGTGAAGCCGTGCACAAAAATCACCGTCAGTTCGGGCGGAAGCGTGTCCTTGCCGCCGGTGATGTGGGTGCGCACGGCTAGCCCGACGCCGTCGTCGGCGATCACCGTCGACGACTCGTCGTTGTAGATGCTCTTGAAATCGGTGTCGACGTACGGGTCGACCGCCTCCCCACTTTTACGACGACGGCGCGATCGGCGAACGTTACCGCCCAGCGTCACCCCCAGCGATCCGACGTCCCGAAGGCCGGCGCCCCAGCCCCGCTTGTCGCTCTTCTCCTCGGTCACGCTCGGGCCCCTCCGG
>NZ_JBAQWU010000484.1:0-1592 GCF_049299075.1 Gordonia sp. (in: high G+C Gram-positive bacteria) | reverse complement strand
CGACGCTCCCTGAGCTTGTCGAAGGGTCAGCCGCCCTCACACCAGCGCGAGCAACGCAATGTACGTCCCAGTGCCCAGCCCGACGCTGAGCAGTGTCCGCCGACCGGACGTCAGGTGCACGACGACGGTCACCGCGACGGCGATCAATGCCGGGATGACCCGCCCGTCGAGGTCGATCGTCGACTGCAGTGTGGCCGCCGCCAGCACAGCCAGAATTCCGGCAGGCATCCACGCAGCCATGACGATGACGAAACGGGATTGACGCAGCGGGCCGAGCACCGCGAACGGCAGGGCGCGCAGGGCGAAGGTGATCGCGAACACCGTCACCAGTACCGCGATCAGATAGCCGGGATCAAGCATGCTTCCTCCGAAGGTGTGCCAGCCCGTACCGGACGTTGAGCAGCGAGACAAAGAGGATCAGCGCGGCGAACAACACCGCGCCCGGCGCCAGAATCATCGCGAAACCAAAGGCCAGCCCGGCGAGCAACAGCGCGGGCACCTGCGCGCTCGTGCGGCAAGCGTCGAGGGTGAGCGTGACAAAGAGTGCGCACAGTGCGAACTCCAGGCCTTCGATCTTGCCCGGAAGCAGCTGACCGACCGCCACCCCGACCAGCCCTCCGCCCACCCAGTACGCCTGGAAGGCAAGCTGCATCGACAGCAGCCGTGGCGGGGTCCAGGTGCCCGGCGACGCCGCCGTGACCGCATACGCCTCGTCGGTCAGCGCATACACCGAGTACACCCGGGCGCACCGGCTACCGATCACCTTCAGCGGGAACGAGAACGCATAAAAGACGTGGCGGAAGTTCACCAGGAAGGTCGTCAGGGCGATGGCCGCGAGCGGCATCACCGTCGCGATCATGCCGACCAGCAGCAGTTCCAGTGATCCGGCGTAGGCCATGATCGACAGCGCCGGTGCCAGCCACCACGGCAAACCCTGTTGCAGCACCAGCAGTCCGAAGGCCACCCCGAGCGGGAACATCCCCAGTCCGGCGGGGAGCGACAACTTCAGCCCAGCGGTGATCTCCGCACGCCTCGTCGTCTCGCGTGCCGGCCGATCCACCTCGACTGTCTTCACCCTGTTAGATTCGCATAATCACGCCCGCTCGCGATTGCTAGATACTGCACGGTTGATCGATATAGTGCAATGAATGATCCTCGATGCCATTGATCGCGCAATAATCGACGAGTTGGAGATCAACGGGCGACTGTCTAACGTCGCCCTCGCCGATGCCGTGCACCTCACGCCCGGCCCGTGCCTGCGGCGCGTGCAGCGCCTGGAAGCCGACGGCGTCATCCGCGGATACCGCGCGATCACCGATCCGGCCGCACTCGGCCGCGGCTTCGAAGTGCTCCTGGAAATCGGTGTCACCCGGTTCGACAAGGCCACCATCGAGCGATTCGAATCGACGCTGGCCGCTTATGACGAGGTCGTCGAATTGCGCCGCATGTTCGGCTCCCCCGACTACTTCGCGCGGGTCGCCGTCGCCGACCAGTCCGCCTACGAGGAGTTCCTCACCGAGCAGGTGATGGTGATCGACGGCGTCGCCACCATCAGCTCCCGCTTCGCCATCAAAGTGATCAAGTCCCCGCAG
>NZ_JBAQWU010000483.1:0-3337 GCF_049299075.1 Gordonia sp. (in: high G+C Gram-positive bacteria) | reverse complement strand
GCCTCCAAGGCCGGCGTGATCGGCGTGGTCAATGCCTACGCCCCGATCCTGGGTAAAAAGGGCATCACCATCAACGCCGTCGCCCCGGGCTTCATCGAGACCGCGATGACCGCCGCCATCCCGCTGGCCACCCGCGAGGTTGGGCGCCGGATGAACGCCCTGCAGCAGGGCGGCCAGACCGTCGACGTCGCCGAGACCGTCGCCTACTTCGCCAACCCGGCGAGCAATGCCGTCACCGGTAACGTCGTACGCGTCTGCGGTCAGAGCCTGCTGGGTGCGTGATGACCAAAATCATCACGCTCGCTGAGCGCCCCACCGCGGCAACGCAGTACCCGAAGGCTATCGGCGCCATGCTGCCGGTTGTCGGCAAGCCGGCGCGAGTGTCGGCCACCGCCGTCGTCCCGGACACCGTCTACCGGTTGGAGAACGTCCGGGTCGACCGCGCCCAGCTGGGAGAATACTGCCGCGCCACTGGCCTGCAGTACGGCGCCGACCTACCGCTGACCTACCTGTTTGTGCTGCAGTTCCCCCTGGCTATGGAGACCATGGTGGCGCGGGACTTCCCGTTCGGCGCGATCGGTGCGGTGCACGCGGAGAACAAGATCGAGCGCTTCCGGCAGATCCGCGTCGACGAGCCGCTGACCATCGCGACGCATGCGGAGCACCTCCGCGAGCACCGCAAGGGCATGCTGATCGATGTCATTAGCGAGTTCTTCGTGGGCCGGGAGTTGGTAGCCCGGCAGACGGGCACGTTCCTCAAGCAGCAGCGCACCAGCCTGTCCGGCGACGAGCGCGGTCCGGCGCCAAAGGACACCGCTCCGCCGCCGCCCGACCGGGTGCTGAGCGTGGATTTGGCGCTCATCCGCCAATACGCGGCAGCGTCCGGTGACCGCAACCCGATCCACATGGCCAACACCTCGGCGAAACTCTTCGGGTTCTCCCAGGCGATCGCCCACGGTATGTGGAGCGCCGCCGCAGCCATCGCCAATGTGGAGGCCCAGCTGCCTGCCGCCGTCATCTACACGGTGCGCTTCGGTAAGCCGCTGCTGCTCCCGGCCAAGGTCAACCTCTACACCGCGAAGGACGACGACGGGTACACCGTGTCGATGCTGAATCGGCGTAAAGGCTACCCACATCTGACGGGCAGGCTCACCGCGATCTAGCTGCACGTACGACGCCGCGGACGCCGCGAACCAGTGGTTCGCGGCGCCCGCGTTCGTCGTTAACGGCTCGGCTATTCCCCGGCGCCGGACCCGTCTGTGCCAGCCCCGTCGCCGACACCTTGCAGACCGCGCCAGGTGATGCCGAGCAGCAGATCTGTGGCCCGGTCAATGGAGACGTCGCCCTCGGAGATGCGGTCGGCCACCGCTTCGGCAGCACCGACCAGTGCGAGCGCGGTCAGCTCGTGATCGAGATCAGACGCCGCAACGGTGGTGCCCTGCCGGATGAGCTCGGTGATCATCCCGGTGATCTGCGCGCGCGCCTTGGTGACCACTTGCGAGAAGCCGGCACTGGAGCTGGCCACCCGGTACAGCACATGCCAGGACGCGGCGTGGTCGTGCACATAGCGCAGAAACTCGCGGACCAGGATGCGGGTCTGCTCGCGCTGGCGCAGCGTCGGGTCGAAACCACTGGCCATGGCCTCGAGAAAACGCCCCGATTCGCGTTCGATGCAGGCGCTGAACAGCTCGTCCTTGGAGCCGTAATACAGGTACAGCATCGGCTTGGAGATTTCCGCGCGCGCCGCTATCGCGTCCATCGACGTCTCCGAATAGCCGGACTCGGCGAACTCAGCGATCGCCGCATCGAGCATCTGCTGCTCCCGGATCGCCCGTGGCAGGCGCTTAGTTCCAGCCATGGTCCCAAACTTACCATTCGGTAAGTTTGAGCGATACGGTCAACAGGAGAGGACGCCTTTGGCCCGCAGAATCCGGACGACGGACGCGTCGACCTCGTCCTCGGGGAGCTTTCCGTCGGCCACCGCTCGTTCGAGGGTGTTCAGGACGGCCGATACCTTATCGGTGGTAAGCCACAAGCCGATGTCACTGCCAGCCTGAAAGGCACGCAAGACGGCCTGGTCGATCGGGTACCGGTCGGTAATCGCCTTCATCCCGGACAAGTCGTCGGAGAAGATCACGCCGTCGAAGGTCGGGCCGTCATAGCCGGCACCGCTGCGTAGCATGCTCATCACGGCCGGGCTGATGCTGGCCGGGGTGTCGCCCTGGGTCAGACCCGGCACCATCAGGTGCCCGACCATGACCCCGGCATTGCCCGGATTCTTCAGCAGCGTGCGATACGGAACCAGATCGCTGCGCTGCAATTGCGCCAGCGGCGGTGTGGTGACCGAGCCCAAGTGGGAGTCGCCCGAGGCGCTGCCATGTCCGGGGAAGTGCTTGTAGACCGGCATGATCCCGGCGTCCTGTAAACCGGCCGCAAAGGCGCCGGCGTATTCGGTCACCACCGCCGCATCGCTGGAGTACGAGCGGTCCCCGATCACCTCGTCGTCACTCTCGGCGGAGACATCGACGACGGGCGCAAAGTCGACGGTGATGCCGAGCTTGGCCATCTGCTGGCCGGCCTTCTTCGCCTGCGCACGCACCTGCCCGGGGGTCTGGCCGCTGGCCACCGCTGCGCGCGGCGCCGGCAGGTCGATGCCGAGCTTCGATAGGCGCGCGACGCGACCGCCCTCCTGATCGACAGTCACCATCAGCGGAGTGTCCGCCGATTCGGCGAGGGCCGCGGCCGAACCATCGCTCAGCATGGTCAGGTCCGTCCAGCTTCCGACAAAGATGCCGCCTATCTGCTCGGTCTGCACGACGGTCTTGGCATCGGCGGCACCAGTCACCCCGACCACGAGTCGTTGCGCCAGCTTCTGCCGCAGCGTCAGTCGAGCCAGTTCAGGTGCCCCGCAGACGGCGGGCACGGCGGTGCTGGCACTCGCGGCACTCGCCGCGGTCGACGACGATCCGGCCGGCGCCGATGAGGACGCGGCGATCTGGTCGGCGGTCGACGAGCAGGCCGCGACCACGCTGCCGCACACCACCAGGGCGATCAGGCGGGCGGTCGGTCGCAGGTATCGCGCGGATCGAGGGGAGTTACGCATGCGAAGAATGGTAGCTTGGTGCCCATGATGCGTGACCGACTGATTTATGGGGCTGTAGCTGCGGCTGCCGGGCTGATTGTGGGCGTCGGCGCAATCTTCCTCGCCGGTTCGCTGGCCGCGGAGAACTCGCCAGCCACCGATGTGAATAGCTTCAATGCCGAAAACGGCTTCCTCCAAGGCTCGGTCCAGTACGGCTCGCGCAGCGGATCCGCAAGCGGGGAGTAGCGGCGGCCG
>NZ_JBAQWU010000482.1:0-8467 GCF_049299075.1 Gordonia sp. (in: high G+C Gram-positive bacteria) | reverse complement strand
CCCACGGCGGCCCGCTCTGTGCCGGCGACTCTTCTAGATCAGCCGTCTGGGGCGGATCTTCCCGTGGCTGCGGATTCTTCCGTCCCTGCGGCCCCGGACGGGACGCCCGTACCGGCCCTGGGCCCTGCGCCGGACCGCCGTCCGGGGCTGGTGCCGCGGAACGGACGGATTCGATGCCGGCGTCTGCCGGTGACAGCACGGATGTCCTCGAGGGCAGCGTCCCAGTCGTAGAGGATGTCGTCGTACGTGAACCGCATGGTGATGGAGCCGCCGATCAGGGTTTTGCGGTCACGAGTGCGGTCGGTTTGAAATTCTTCGGCGCTGGAGTGGTAGAGCCTGCCGTCGCATTCGATGATCAGCTTTCCGATCCGCAGGTCGCTGTGGCCCACCCCGGGGAGATAGGGCTGGACCTCTACGTTGAAACCGAGTGCGCGGAGCCGGACACGGGCAACCGATTCGGTGCCCGATTGGGAGTTGCCGTCGGTCTTGGCGAACAGGTCGAGCACGCGCCGGGGGAGCGGGCCCATTTCCGCGCGCAGGGCTTCGGCGGACACCCCGAACTTGTTCTGAACCGAGTCGCAGACGGCAATCCAATCCTCGTCGCTCATGCACCGGGCCGCGCATTCTAGGGCGACGACGATCGGGTCGACGGCGGTGGCACCGGCTCGTATGCGAGAGAATCCCCGGCAAGAATCCTTATCCGTGGCGGTTGGTCGGCCGTAGCGGACGTGTACTTCGGGATACCCGGGCGGAACCCAGATTCCGTGCCGCCTCAGTGCGGATACGCACGAGAGGACCCCGCCCCGCATCACCGCTTGCGCCACGTCAGGGGCGTGAGAGCTGATGGCGAACCAGTTCCGTCGCAGCTCGGTGAGCGTTCCGGCAGTGATTGCTGCGGCGCGTTCGGTGCTCGACAGGCCAGCGCGATCCAGCTCGCTGCGCGTGAAGACCCCACACTCCGTACCGGATTGGCCGACCGTCAATGCTGCTGTTTCCACGTTCTTTGGACGCATGCCGGGCGCTTCCGGTTCCACGACACGCCGGTTCGGATGGGAATCCGCGGGTATGGCATTCGGTGAATCGTCGTTCACTGGCACAGAGCGGGGGTCCGTGGTCCATTGGTCCACGGCGGGGCGCTCGGTGCCAGTGGACTCTGCCGCGGGCGGGCGGGCGGGCGGTGCCGACCGTTCACAGGAACCTTGCAGGGATGCTTCAGGGGCGTGGGAGGTCCAAGGACAAGAGTCCGTGTCATGACAACAACCACTGAACCGGAGACGGCCGAACCCGCGGCCGCCGTGACGCCGGTGCCGATGCTCGACGTCGTCGTTCCGGTCTACAACGAAGAAGCAGACTTGGCGACGTGCGTGCGGCGGCTTCGCGACCACTTGACCACCGCGATGCCGTATCCGGCGCGCGTTACGATCGCCGACAATGCGAGCACCGATGCCACGCTGGACATAGCGCGACGGTTAGCCGCCGAGTCCGACGACACCTGCCCCGTGCGGGTGGTGCATCTGGACGAGAAGGGGCGCGGCCGCGCGCTGAACCAGGTGTGGCGATCCAGCGACGCACAGATCGTGGCCTACTGCGATGTGGATCTGTCGACCGATCTGAATGCGTTGATGCCGCTGATCGCGCCGCTGGTCTCCGGGTACTCGGACATCGCGATCGGGACGCGGCTCAGCCGCTCAGCACAGGTCACGCGCGGTCCCAAGCGCGAGTTCATCTCGCGCAGCTACAACCTGATCCTGAAGGTGGCCATGCGGGCGCACTTCTCCGACGCGCAGTGCGGATTTAAGGCCATGCGCACTGACGTCGCGCGTGAACTGTTGCCTCATGTGGAAGACACCGGCTGGTTCTTCGACACCGAACTGTTGGTGCTCGCCGAACGGATCGGGCTGCGCATCGCCGAGGTTCCGGTCGACTGGGTCGACGACCCGGACAGTTCCGTCGACGTCGTCGGTACCGCGATCGCCGACCTGCGGGGGTGCGCCCGGGTCGGTTGGGCGCTGGCCGGCGGGCAACTGCCCATCGACCAGTTGCGCCGCAACCTCGGACGTGAGCGCGACAACGGACCGGAACTGGCCGGGGTGCCGGCCGGGATGACCGGACAGGTGCTCCGGTTCATCTCCGTCGGCGTCGCATCCACGCTGGCCTACGTGCTCCTGTACCTGCTATTGCACACCTACGTCGGCGCGCAGGTTGCGAACTTCCTATCGCTGGCGATCACTGCGGTGCTGAACACTGCCGCTAACCGGCGCTTCACCTTCGGTGTGCGCGGACGGGCCGGACTGGTCGGTCACCACCTCTTCGGGTGGGGTGTATTCATCGTCGGCTGGCTGGTGACGGCCAGCTCGCTGGCAGCGCTGCACGTCGCTGCACCCGGCTCCAGCAAAGGCGCCGAACTTGCCGTTCTCATCATCGCGAACCTGGTCGCCACGGCCACCCGATTCGTCGGGCTCCGGTGGGTCTTTGTGCGCCGTGACACGACGGTAACCGCTACCGCTCAGGAGAGTGCCTCGTGACCATCGCAACCCCCGCGGCGGCCGCGCCGCAACCTGCGCCGACATCGGAGGTGACTTCGACGCGGGAGAATGAGCTTCCGGGCAGTGCGAAGCCCGCTGCGCTGACCGTGCCCGAGCGGGTCAGTCTCGCCGTGCTGCTGGTCGGCACGCTGCTGGCGTACCTGTGGAATCTCTCGGCGAACGGCTGGGCCAACTCCTTCTACACCGCCGCAATCGAGGCCGGTTCGCAGTCGTGGAAGGCATGGTTCTTCGGATCGTCGGATATGGCGAACTCGATCACTGTCGACAAGCCGCCGGTCTCGCTCTGGATCCCCGCCCTCTCGGTGCGGGTGTTCGGGCTCAACTCGTGGAGCCTGCTGGTTCCGCAAGTGCTGATGGGCGTTGCGTCGGTGGCGCTGCTCTATCTGATCGTGCGGCGGTACTTCGGCCACTGGGCCGGCATCGGCGCCGGACTAGTGTTGGCGACCACCCCGGTCGCCGCGCTGATGTTCCGCTTCAACAACCCCGAAGCACTGCTGATCTTGCTGATGCTCGTCGCCGCGTGGGCGACCATGCGAGCCATCGACACCGGACGACTCCAGCCGATGATCTGGGCCGGTGTGGCAGTCGGCTTCGGCTTCCTCACCAAACAACTGCAGGTCTTTCTGATCCTTCCCGCACTGGTGATCACATTCTTCGTATTCGCCCAGGGCGGCTGGCGGCGCCGGGTGGGACACTTGCTGGCAGCGCTCGGTGCACTGATCGTCAGCGCCGGCTGGTGGATCCTCACCGTCGAGCTGTGGCCTGCCGATTCGCGGCCGTATATCGGCGGCTCACAGAACAATTCGATTCTCGAGCTGACTCTCGGCTACAACGGCCTCGGTCGACTGAACGGAAACGAAGCCGGGTCGGTGGTCCCCGGCGGTGGCGGTATGGGCGGTGACCGAATGTCCTCCGGCGCCTACGGTTTCGGCAGCGGAGGCTTCCCGGGCGGTGGTCCCGGTGGCGGACGCGGCAGTATGTGGGGCAGCCCCGGCTTCTGGCGCATGTTCGATGCCGAGCAAGGCGGCCAGATCAGCTGGCTGATCCCGACCGCGCTGGTCTTCGGTATCGCCGCACTGGTCGTGAGCTGGCTGGCCCGCCGCACGGACACCCGGGCCGCCGGAAACGTGGTGAGCGGCCCCAACACCCGCAGCGCCTTCCTCGTGATGTTCGGTATCTGGATGCTGACGACGATCGTGGTCTTCAGCTACATGCAGGGCATCTTCCACAGCTACTACACCGCGGCCATCGCACCGTCGCTCGCCGGACTCGTGGCGGCCGGAGCAGCCCTCTGTTGGGCGCATCGCGAGCAACTTTGGGTGCGACTGGTGCTGGCAGCGGGATCGATTACGGCGGGGATCTGGGGCTTTGTGCTCTTGAACCGTTCGGCCGACTTCGTGCCGTGGCTGCGGTGGGTGGTCCTGGCCGTCGGCATCGTCGCTGGTCTGGCGCTGATCTTTGTTCATCGTGGAACCGCGGGCACGGCAGTCGCTGGTGCCGCGATCGTGGCGGCACTGGCCGGTCCGGTCGCCTACACCGTCGACACCCTGAATACTCCGGCGCAGGGCTCGATCATCTCGGCCGGTCCGAATACCGGTGGCTTCGGTCCTGGTCGCGGCGGTCCGCCCGGAATGGGAGGCCGCGAGGGCAGCGGTCGGCGAGGTGGCTTCCCCGGTATGCCGGGCGGCCAGGGTCAGAGTCAGGGCGGCCCGGGTGGTCAGGCCGGGGCCGGTGCCGAAGGTATGGGCGCTGGTGGACCCGGCGGGCTGCTGAACGGATCGAAGCCGAGCGAAGAGATGATCGCGATGCTACGCACCGACGCAGACAAGTTCACCTGGGTGGCCGCGGCCATCGGCTCCAACACGGCGTCCGGCTACCAGATCGAATCCGGCTACTCGGTGATGCCGGTCGGCGGATTCAACGGCACCGATCCCTCGCCGACCCTGGAGCAGTTTCAGCGGTACGTCGCCGACGGGAAGATTCACTACTTCATTGGTGGCGGCCGCATGGGCGACGGTGCGGGGACGTCGTCGGCGATCGGCGACTGGGTGAGTGAGAACTTCGTCTCCACCACGGTCGACGGAGTGACACTCTACAACCTGACGAAGCCGAAATAGACGGCAAAACTCAGGTAGGGGAGATTACGGCCGGAGCGGTGTGCGCAGTTCATGCATTCACCGGTCCGGTCGTAGATTGTGCGAATGCCGATGCAGTCGCAGCTGAAAAAGATGACCGGGCGTGACCCCGACGAGGCCGGTCGCGCCGGGAGCAGTCTGGAGATCCTGTACGACCTCGTATTTGTCGTCGCGTTCGCGGTGGCCGGTGTGCAACTCGCGGACTATCTGACGCAAGGACACTATCTGGCGGCGATCGCCGGATACCTGATGATGATGTTCGCGACCATCTGGGCGTGGATCAACTTTGCCTGGTTCTCGTCGGCGTTCGACACCGATGACTGGTTCTATCGGATCCTGGCGCTGGTGCAGATGATCGGCGTCGGCATCGTGGCGATCGGGATTCCGAACGTATTCACGTCGATCAATTCGCACGAGCACGTCGATGTGACCGTCGCGGTGATCGGCTACATCGTGATGCGAGTGGGCATGGTGACCCAATGGTTGCGCGTTGCGGTGCAGTCGCCGGAATACCGGTCGACGGCGCTGGCCTATTCGTCTGCCACTCTCCTCGCGCAGCTCGGCTGGGTCGGGCTGATCTTTCTGCCGACCAATCTGGGGGAGACACTGGGCGTGATCGCGGTACTGGTGGCGATCGAATGTGCGGGCCCGTTCATCGCCGAGACGCGGGTGCGGACGACGCCGTGGAACTCCGAGCACATCGCCGAGCGGTACGGAACGCTGATGGTGATCACCCTGGGCGAAGGCGTGGTCGGTACCGTGGCCGTCCTGCAAGCGCAGATCAGCCGCGCGGGCTGGACGGCCGAAACCGCGGTCCTCGGGCTCGCCGCCATGGGCGTGACTTTCATGATGTGGTGGCTGTACTTTCTGCTGCCCAACGGCGAGGTCCTTGGCGAACAGCGGCGCAAAGCGTTCGGCTTCGGCTACGGAAGCATGCCGCTGTACATGGGGTGCGCGGCGGTCGGCGCCGGGTTGCACGTCGTCGCCCTGTGGATCGAGCGCGAGGCGCACATCGGGCCGGTGGTGGTGGTGCTCGCCTTGGCGGTGCCGCTGGCGATCTATTGTCTGGGGCTGCTGGTGATGCAGGGATACCTCGTCGGGCATCAGGCGTGGCTCTGGCCGATGGCTGTCGGTGCGGCCGCTCCGCTGCTCGCTGGTGTGCTGATGGCCGTCGCCGGTCTGCCGTTGCTGCTGTGCGTCGTCGTGACGTGTCTGGCACCGCTGGTGCCGGTGGTCGTGGCCGAGGTGCGCACCGACTAACGTTGCCTGCGTGCGAGTACTCGTGATCGGCTCGGGCGGCCGCGAACACGCCCTGCTTCTTGGACTGGACCGCGATCGGTCAGTCACCGAACTTCATGCTGCCCCGGGCAACGCCGGAACCTTCAGCGTGGCCACCAATCATGCCGTCGATGTCGCCTCGCGCGATGCGGTGGTGGCGTTGGCCCGGCAGATCGAAGCCGACCTGGTGGTGATCGGTCCAGAGGTGCCGTTGGTGCTCGGCGTGGCGGAGGCGCTGCGCGAGGCCGGCTTCGCGACCTTCGGGCCGAGTGCGGCCGCCGCGCAGATCGAAGGCTCCAAGGCCTTTGCCAAGGATGTGATGGCGGCGGCCGGTGTGCGCACGGCACGTGCCGAAATCGTCGACAGTCCGGCGGGGCTGGATGCCGCGCTCGATCGCTTCGGCCCCACCTGGGTGGTCAAGGACGATGGGCTGGCCGCTGGCAAGGGTGTGGTCGTGACGGCGGATCGGGCTGCGGCCCGCGCGCACGCCGCCGACTGCCTGGAGCACGGCCATCCGGTGCTGCTGGAGAGTTTCTTGTCCGGCCCGGAGGTCTCGCTGTTCTGCCTTGTCGATGGCGATACCGTGGTGCCGCTGCTGCCCGCGCAGGACCATAAGCGCGTCGGTGACGGCGACCAAGGACCCAACACCGGCGGGATGGGCGCATACACGCCGCTGCCGTGGTTGCCGCAGTCCATGGTCGATCGGATCGTCGACGAGGTGGTGACGCCAGTCGCCGCCGAACTGAACCGGCGTGGCACTCCGTTCTCGGGCTTGCTGTACGCCGGGCTCGCCGTCGACGACGAGGGCCCGGCTGTCATCGAATTCAACTGCCGTTTCGGTGATCCCGAGACCCAGGCCGTGCTCGACCTGCTTGAGTCGCCACTGGGTGCGACCCTGAACGCTGTCGCCACCGGCACGCTCGCCGATCTGGCGCCGCTGCAGTGGTACGACGGCGCGGCCGTGGTCGTCGTGCTGGCCGCCGAAAACTACCCGGGCTCGCCGCGGACCGGCGACACCATTGTCGGTGCGCACGGTGCCGGTGTGCTGCACGCGGGGACGAAGCGCAATGCCGACGGCGACGTGGTGTCGGCTGGTGGCCGGGTGCTTTCGGTGGTGGGGCGCGGTCCGGATCTCGCCGCTGCGCGCGCCCAAGCCTACGACCGCCTCGCCGCCATCAAACTTCCCGGGGCGCACTTCCGCACCGACATCGGCCTGGCGGCCGAACAAGGCCGCATCTCCCTCTAGTCGCCCATCCCCGCAGCCCGCCCCGCCTGCTCCGCCCGCCCCGGCGCCCCGTGTGCCCGTGTCGCGCCCCTCTTTGAATGTCGCCGCCGCTGGGTGGGCAGCGACTGTCGGGGAGGGCCGCGACACGGTGTGGCGGTAATGGCGGCGGTAGCGGTGGTGGGATCAGCGAAGGTGAAAGTGGTCGAGCCAGCGCATGATGATCGGCACCATGGTGCCTTGCTCCAGCATTGACCAGTACGCTCGGATGATCATCAGGCCGAGGGCTCGCAGGGCGTCCTCGCGCTGCTTCTCCCGCCAGACTGCGTCCGCGATTGTCTCTCCGGGCTGGAGGGACCGTCCATATTTGAAGAAGCCGTCGAACTCCCAGACGAGTTTGCCGTCCCACTCGCCGTCGACCAGGTACCTCTTAGTTCCGATGACGTGCTTGACCTGCAGTTCTGGGACCGGCAACGAGGCTTGGATCATCTGCGCCCGGCCCCAAGATTCGCCCACCGACTCCGCCTTCGGATTCGCCCAGGCGAGCGCGGTCTTGGCGACGCGGGTGTCGCAGCGTCGACGTCGTTCGAGTTGCATGGCGAGGGAGGCGGCGTCGACACCGGCCCGCAGCGCGGCATCGAAAACGGTGAGTGCCTTCGCGAAGGCCAGCCGGTGGGTGGCTGCTTCTGCTTGTGCGATGTCCGCCGCGGTGCGCGCGAGACTGGTCACCGAGATCCCAGCGACCTCGACGACATCGCCGGGCAGTAGTTCACTTGCGTGCACGATCGACGAAGCGCGTCGGCGGCCGCCGCCCTGTTCGCCGTTGGTCAGGTGAACCTGTTGGAGCGCGGGTTTGAGCATGGGGAGCCCGTGTATCGCAGCGGCGGACGCGTGACTCAGGACGGTGCCGCTGAAATGATTGGGCACGCTCGCCACGGCGATGGCCCGGAGCCGGTGCTCGGCCATGGCGTTCTGCGCCACGGCTGCGCGGTCTTGCGCATTCACTCGCGCCGGCGCGTAGTACACGCCCTTGGTGGCGCGCACCAACGACCTTGGGCGACCGCCGTGCGAAGCTGGCGGTCGGTGAAGCCGGAATCGAGTGCGGCCGCCCGGTGGATCAACCCGTGGCGATCGAGTGGGTAACGCGGTTCGTCGTCCATACCTTGATGAGACACCGAGGTTCGGGAGGCTGCTCGCCGTTATCCACAGGCTCGTCGTGCATTCCGCGACTATCCACAGTTGTCGCGCCGACACGCTGCGGCCCGCTGCACCCCATGTCGCGACCC
>NZ_JBAQWU010000481.1:0-4877 GCF_049299075.1 Gordonia sp. (in: high G+C Gram-positive bacteria) | reverse complement strand
AGCCGGAGGCCGAACTCGCTGCGGTCGGCTGACGGCTACATCAGCAGGTCGCCGAGGGTGTAGGTCAGCGCCAGCATGCCCAGGCCGAGGCACAGCGCGCGCACGATGGCGAAGACGACCCGGTAGTGGCCGCGCGAGGAGAAGGCAAGCGCGGTGGCAGTTAACGAGACCGCGGCGATCGTCATCGTGAGCCAGGACCTGATGTCGAACGGCGCCGCCATCTGTAAGAGGATGGGGAGCAGGGCGCCGAGGAGGAACGCCAGTGCGGCGGAGCTGGTGCGGCCTATGACCTGACGGCGGGTCATGGGGTCTTGGATGCCGTACTCCAGGGCCAACTGAATGTCCAAGGCGTCGCCGTCGGACAGTTCCGAAGCCATCTGCCGCGCAGTGACCGGTGAAACGCCTTTGGCCTCGAACCAGTCGATCAGCTCCTGGACCTCTCCCTCGGGGTCGCTGAGCAAGCGTGATTGTTCGTGCGCGACGGCGTCCTGCTCGGCTTCGTAGGTGTTCCATTCTTCGGTGAGTTGCACCGACAAGGTGGAGAGGGTGCCGACCACGGCGCCAATCGCCAGCACGGTGTAGGAGGTCTGCGCGCCGATCTCGGCGCCGGCCAAACCCAGGCTGGTGCCGGCGATGGTCAGGATGCCGTCGTTCGCATGGGAGAGACTCTCGCGGGCGTTGGCGGGATCGACGCGCAAGAGCCATCGTCGTACTGGCCCGGCCGATCCCCTCGGCGGCACAGAGCCAGCCTGCTCGCTCCCCATCAGTGCAGATTAAGGCAGCTCGGGCCCGTGCAGTGGTGGTATCGGCAGTCCCCGCATGGTGGGCCGATAGGATCGGTGCACGTGAGCGGCGAAACCTTGTCTGTGGTCAGTATCAACGTCAACGGGATCCGGGCGGCGGTGAAACAGCGCAACGAGAACAACCCCGGGATGCTGCCGTGGCTGACCGCCGCCGACCCGGATGTGGTTCTGCTCCAAGAGATTCGGGCCACCGAGAAGCTCACCCGGACGGCGCTCGCGCCAGCGCTCGACGCCGGCTGGCACCTGTCGATGACCGAGTCTGCGGTAGCCGGTCGCTCCGGGGTCGGTGTGCTCTCGCGAGCCGAGCCGACCGCGGTGCGTATCGGCTACGGCGACGACGAGTTCGATGTGCTCGGACGCTATCTGGAAGCGGACTTCACCGGCGACAACGGCACCGTCACCGCGGCGAGTGTCTATGTGCCGTCGGGTGCCGCGCTCACCGACAACCCCAAAGATGTGGAGAAGTACGAAGAGAAGCGGCGCTTTCTGGATACTTTCGGGCCGTACCTCGATGCGCTGCTGAGTTCGCGGCGCGACGTGGTGGTCGGCGGCGACTGGAACATCGCGCGCGATGAGCGCGACATCAAGAACTGGAAAGGCAACCTGAAGAACTCCGGGTTTCTGCCGCACGAGCGCGAGTGGGTGGCACAACGACTGAGCGCTGGTTGGGTGGACGTGGCACGCGAGCACCACGGCGACGTCGCCGGGCCGTACGCATGGTGGTCGTGGCGCGGGAAGGCCTTCGACAACGATGCCGGCTGGCGGATTGACTACCACCTGGCGAGTCCGGCGCTAGCGCAGCGCGCGGAGCGGGCGTGGGTGGACCGGGCTGAAGCCTACGACCTGCGCTGGTCCGACCACGCGCCGGTGGCCGTCGTCTTTTCCCGTTGATACGTTTGAGACAATGACGGCCATGACGACGCAAGCAACCGGCCCCCGCCGGGTCCTGTCGGGTATCCAGCCGACCAGCGACTCGTTCCACCTCGGCAATTACCTGGGTGCGGTGCGGCAATGGGTGGCACTGCAGGACCAGTTCGACGAGGCGTACTACTTTATTCCGGATATGCACGCGATCACCGTGCCGCAGGACCCGGCGGTCCTCCGCGAACGCACGCTCCGCAGCGTCGCGCAGCTCCTGGCGCTGGGCGTCGACCCGCAACGGTCGACGATCTACGTGCAGAGCCACATCCCGGAGATCGCGCAACTCACCTGGGTGCTCCAGTGTTTGACCGGGTTCGGCGAGGCCGGCCGGATGACGCAGTTCAAGGACAAGTCCGCCAAGGGCGGCCAGGAGTCGGCCAGCGTCGGCTTGTTCACCTATCCGATCCTGCAGGCCGCCGACATCCTGGCGTTCGACGTCCACGAGGTCCCCGTCGGCGAGGATCAGCGCCAGCACCTTGAACTCACCCGGGACCTCGCGCAGCGTTTCAATTCGCGGTACGGCGCGACCTTCGTGGTGCCGAAAGCGCGCATCGTCGGCGAGTACGCGAAGATCTACGACTTGCAGAATCCGACCGCCAAGATGAGCAAGTCGGCGGACAGTGACTCCGGCCTGATCAACCTGCTCGACGATCCCAAACGCTCGGCGAAGAAGATTCGTTCGGCGGTCACCGACTCGGGCAGCACCATCGTCTTCGACCGGGAGCGCCAACCTGGTGTGGCGAACCTGCTGACCATCCAGGCGGCGCTGACCGGCCGGGATATGGACGACCTCGTCGCCGGGTACGAGGGCAAGCAGTACGGGCACTTGAAGGTGGACACCGCGCAGGTGCTGAGCGACTTCGTCGCACCCTTGCGTAGCCGGGTCGACGAGTTGCTCGACGACCGCGCCGAACTCGAGACGATCCTCGCCGACGGTGCCGCCAAAGCCCGCGCGATCGCCTCGAAAACCTTGGCCGCCGTGTACGAGAAGACAGGCTTCCTGGCCGCGCGCTAGGACTGTCATGAGCGTCGTAGACAAGGCCAAAGCGCTGGTGCAGCGTCTGCTCGCCCTGTTCGAGGACCTCAAGAAGCGGTGGCCGTGGCTGCAACACATCCTCGACACCCTCGATCGCTACAACAATCAGCGCGGCAACCTGTACGCGTCGTCGATCGCTTTCAGCGGGATCCTCGCGATGGTCCCCATTCTGATGGTCGCCTTCGCCGCCGCCGGTTTTGTGCTGGCCAACCGGCCAGATGTGGTCACCCAGATCACCGATGCGGTGGTCGAGAACATTCCGGGTGATCTCGGCACCACGATCAGCGGCATCATCGACTCGGCCATCGCCTCACGCGCCACCGTCGGAATCATCGGTCTGATCTCGGCCGCGCTCACCGGTGTCGGATGGATGGGGCTGACCCGCACCGGGCTCACTGAGGTCTGGGGTGGCCGCGTCAAACGCAATCCGGTGCTGTCGAAGGTTTTCGATCTGTTGCTCTTCATCGGGCTGGGGATCACCTTTGCACTGGTCGTGGCGCTCTCGGTGATCGCCACCGGCCCGGTCGCGCAGTGGCTCGCCGAGCACGTGCACTTCCTGCCCGAATCAGTCGAGCACACGTTCCTGCGGTGGGGCACGGCGCTCGCCGCGGTCGTTGCGATGTGGGCCATGTTCAGCTTTGTGCTGTCCCGACTGCCGCTGCAGCGCGTGCCGGTACGGGTGGTGGCCCCCGCGGCATTGGTGATCGCGGTGATCTTCGAGGTGCTGTTCACGCTGGGAAGCAACTATCTGCAGTCGATGTTCACCAGCCCGGCCGGAGTCGCCTTCGGTCCGATCCTGGGTGTGATGGTCTTCGCGTACCTGGCCTCGCGGATCCTGCTCTATGGCGCGGCCTGGAGTGCGTCGAAGCCGGCCAACGCGGAGTACTGCGTGACCGACGAGATCCTCGCCGAAAACCAAGAACTGGAGCGGAGCCCGGTGGTGTTGGCCCCCGTCTACGAGGTCTCGTCGCCGCCGAAAGCCAGCACCATGCTGACCGCGATCGGAATTGGCGCCGCGGCCGCTGGGCTGTGGGGCTGGCTCCGCCGCAAGTGAGCCCGCTGATCCCTGGGCCCGCTGATCCCTGGGCCCGCTGATCCCTGAGCTTGTCGAAGGGTGCAAGCGGCGAGCGGGATGGGTGGTTAGCGGCGGTGGTAGCGACGGCGGCGGCGGAACAACATCACGATCAGGGCGACCGTGGTGAGCGCGACTGCGGCCAGCAGGATCATCGGCAGCATCCCCATCGCGAGTGACTCGGAAGCCGAACTGGGCTGCCAGCGGTCCTGGTCCTGCGCCTGCGCCACCTGATTGTCCAGGCTGCCCACTGACGTCGACGGCGGGCTGGCGAATCCGTACTGCAGCATGCGCAGGGCCTGCTGGTGGTAGCTGTCGTTCGCCACGCTGAGTCCGTCGAGCTGCACGATGATCAGCGTGCGGCCACCGGACTCCACCGCGCCGACAAAGGTCTTGCGGGCGTCGTCGGTGTAGCCGGTCTTGCCGCCGAGCACGGTCATGCCGTCGATACCGTCACGCAGCAGGGTGTTGGAAGTGGACATCGTGTAGCCGGGATGGTCCGCGTCGCCGGGTACGTCCTTGCGGGGCGGATAGCCGGGGAACTCGTAGGTTTTGAGTGCGATCATCTGAGCGAACTCTGCGTTGCCCATGGCGGCGCGAAAGATCACGGCGAGATCATAGGCCGAGGTCGACATTCCCGCACCGTCAAGACCGGATGGGGTGGCGGCCCGGGTGTCCAGCGCACCCAGAGAGGCGGCCTTGGCATTCATCTTGGCCAACGCTTCGTCATAGCCGCCGAGTAGGCGCGCGAGTGCGTTGGCGCAGTCGTTGCCGGAGACGACGAGCAGTCCGCTGACGATATCGCGGACGGTGTATTTACCGTCCGGGCCGACTCCGCAGGCGTCGCCCTCCATCGACCAGTCGTTCGCGGTGGCCACCACCGGATCGTTCAGGTCGAGTTCGTCTAGCGCGGTCAGCGCGAGCAGGATTTTGATGGTCGAGGCCGGCCGGAAACGGCCGTGCGGATCGAGGGCGGCGATGACATCGCCGGACTCGAGGTCGGCGATACGCCAGGCCTTGGACGTCAGATCGGCCGGGGTGGGCC
>NZ_JBAQWU010000480.1:0-5586 GCF_049299075.1 Gordonia sp. (in: high G+C Gram-positive bacteria) | reverse complement strand
GGGGAGCGCACCTCTTTTTGCCTAATCGAGTGGGGTGCTACCGCGGGCAGTACTGGCGCGCGATCGTCATCACGAGGGCCAGCTCGTTACCGCGGAGACCAAGGCCCCACGCGATGTCGTGCACGATCTGGACACACTGGTTGGGCGGCACAACGTTGTTGACTGCAACCTTGACCGGAAGGCCATCGATCTTGGTGACACCCGGGCACTCGGCATTGGCTGTGTAGGTGCGGTTCGCGAGACCCTTGAAGACGGTGGTGCCCTTGCCCACGGTGTTCAGGTTGAGCGGCTGAGTCGACGTGTGAGTGGTGCCATTGACAGTCGAGGTGATGGTGGCGGCGCAATTGGCGTTCGCGGTTCCGTCGGTAATCGCCACGGTCAGCGTGTTGCCGGCAGGGAAGGCATCGCCTTTGACAGGGAGCGCCGCTTCGGCGCTGCCGGCGCCGAGAAGTGCGCCGACCGATAGTACGAGAATCGCTACGGCCGCGAGTGCCGCGGATCGGATGAATCCGATCATGGAAATCCCCTCCAAAATTTCAGTGAGCCGGGCTGATTGCGCCGGTGCACCTTTCAGCGTGCGCCTGACTTCCGCACGCCATTGAGGTTTTCGCCGATCTTTTCGCCGAATCGGTACCGTCGAGTCATGCATCCCACTGTCGGGCAGGTCGCCGAAGCCAAGTACGTCATGCTGACCACGTACAAGAAAGACGGGACGGCGGTGCCCGCCCCGCTGTGGGCCGTGCGCGACGGCGACGACCTCCTGGTCTGGACCGTCGTCGACTCGTGGAAGGTCAAGCGGCTGCGGCGCAACAACAATGTGCTGGTGCAGGCCTGCGACGCCCGCGGCACCAAGACGTTCGGGCCGCAGGTGGCCGGCCTCGGCGAAGTGACCGACGCCGCCCACGCCGCCGCACTGATCGAACGCAAATACGGACTCTTCGGCCGTCTCACGGTGCTGGGCTCGCGCCTGCGCCGTGGCTCGGCGGGCACCGTCGGCATCCGCGTGCACGACGTCGTCTGACCTCAGTGAGCGCGTGTGACGGCCGTCAGGTGAGCAGGGCGACCGCGGCGTAGACGTAGGCGCGGGCCGCGGTCACTAGTTCGGCGAGCGGCACCGACTCGTCGGGCTGATGTGCCTGACCGTTGATGTCGCCGGGACCGAGAACAACGGTGGGGACGCCCAGATCGCGGCTGATGAAGCCGCCGTCGCAGGCGGCGGTCCAGCCGCCCACCGAGGTGGGCGCACCCGCGGCGATCACCGCGTCGACGGCGGCGCGCACGAGGGGAGCGTCGGCGGGGGTGTCGAAGCCGGGCATCTCCATCGTCGGCGTGAGCCTCACCGTGATCCCGTCGTCGTCGATCCCGGCCGCGCTGATGGCATCGGCGAGGTCGGACGCGATGGTCGCGATCGACTCGCCGGGCATCAGCCGCCGATCGACCCCGAGAGAGCAGTTCGGGGCAACCACCGAAATGCCCTGACCGCCGTCGATCACGCCGACATTCCAGGTGCCGAAGCCCAGCAACGGGTGCGGGTCGGCGGCCATCGCCGCCTGGTCCTCGCCGATCAAACCGATCACCGCCGCCGCCGCCTCAATCGCACTGCGCCCGTCGGACGGACGCCCAGAATGTGCGGCCCGGCCGGTGATGTCCACATCCAGGTACGACGCCCCCCGACAACCCCGCACCACCTCCAGGCACGTCGGCTCGGCGACGATGCACGCGGCGAACTCCAGTGGCGGTGGATCGGCGACGACGGCGCGCACCCCGGAGCCGTGCTCCTCCTCATCGACGGTCGCCAGCAGGTGCACCGGCCCGGACAGGTCGATCCCGAACTCGGCGGCCCGCGACAACGCAGCCAGCGCCGCCACCACCGCGGCCAGGCCGCCCTTCATATCCGACGATCCGCGGCCGATGATCAGGTCCCCATCGCGCCGCGCCACGAACGGGTCACCGGTCCAGCCCGGCCCGGCCGGCACCACATCGGTGTGGCCGAGGAACAGTACGCCCGGCCCGGTTGCCGTCGACGTCGCGGTGCTGGCCAGCAGATTTGGGCGATCCGGCGCGGCCTCGGTGAGCGACACTGACAAGCCGACGTCGCGACATGCCTGCGCCAGCACGGCCACGGCAGCCGCCTCGGTTCCCCCCGGATTGATACTCGGAGCCTCAATCAAAGAGCAGGTCAGCCCCTCGATGAGGGCAACGTCGATACTATTGGCGAGGGCCGCGATCGCGTCCGCAAACGGCGGGTTCATCGTTGTTCCTCCGAGGGGTGCTGGGGGAGAGGGTGGAGTCGTTCTCCGCTGGATGAGCGTTCGATAGTAGGCTAGGCCCGATGACTATCGTCTATTTCGTGATTGCGGTCCTCGCGCTGATCGGCGCCGGGGTGCTGCTGTGGCTCGACCGTAACCGGTCGGTCCAAGTGCACCACCAACGCGCAGTGTGGGGACAGGGGCACTCCTTCAAGTTCCGCGAATCCGACAACAAGCTGCGCACGGTGTTCCGTCGCGCCGCGATGGACGCGCCTGACGACGTCGCCGTGCGTGATGTCGCTTACGGCCGCTACGAGGGCGTCGAAGCGGTGGTCTTCGACCTCGCCGAGACCGCGACCGTGGTGGCGGTGCGCCGCCCGACCGCCTCGTCAGTGACCGTCGATCTGCGTTACGAGGACGTGCTTGCCCCCGCCGAAGACGACGTCGAACTGTTGGGCGCCATGGGTTCGCGGGTCATGTTCGCGAGCAACTTGGAAGCGGCCCGCCGGACCTGCGACCGCCGCATGGTGGCGCTGGCCACGGAGGCCCCGAGCTATATCGAGATCCTCTGGAACGAGGGCAACTGGGCGCTGGGTTCCATGCCGCCGACGCTGGACACCGAGCGGCTCGACGTCGCCCTGGACACGGTCCGCCGCTTCGCCGATCTGCTGCTGGTGCTCCCGCCGGCCGTCGATCCGCAGGACGCACCGGATCCGCGTGATCCGCACGGTCCGATCAGCCAGGAACTGGCCGATGAGAAGACCGACGCTCTGCGCGACAAAGCCCGCCGCCAGCGGTTGGCCGAACAAGCGCAGCACGGCGAGCCACGCTACGAGGCTGACCCGCTGCCGCCAGCCGCGTCGTCGCGCCCACCGCAGCGTCCCGGCCCCGCCGGGTACGACGAGGAGTGGTCGTTGCCGCCAGCCGCCAGTCCGCGCCCGACCGAACCGCAGCAGCGCCCGACCCCGATGCGTCAGCGCCCGGTCGCCCCGCGACCGGAGGTGCCCGATCTGCCTCAGATGCGGATCGACGACAACCTCGACCGCGACTAGATTTCAGGAGTTTCTCCATGGCTGCGTCTGATACTCCGGCCCTCGACCCGGTCGCGCGGCAGCGGCTGGCAGAACTGGTGAGCGAGCTGGCCGTCGTCCACGGCCGCGTTGTCCTCTCCTCCGGCAAAGAAGCCGACTACTACGTCGACCTGCGCCGCGTCACCCTGCAGCATGAGGCGAGCCGGTTGATCGGCACGCTGATGCGCGAGCTGACCGTGGACTGGGATTTCGACGCAGTCGGAGGCCTCACGTTGGGTGCCGATCCGGTGGCGACGTCGATCATGCATGCCGACGGCCGCCCGATCGACGCCTTTGTGGTGCGCAAAGCGGCGAAGGCCCACGGCATGCAGCGGCAGATCGAAGGCCCGGACATTGTGGGCAAGCGCGTGTTGATCGTGGAGGACACGTCCACCACGGGTGCCTCGCCGGCGCAGGCGGTGCTGGCCGCCCGGGCGATCGGCGCGCAGGTGGTGGGTGTGGCGACCGTGGTGGACCGCAACACCGGGGCCGACGACGTGATCCGCGCGCAGGAGGTTCCGTACCGGTCGCTGCTCGACCTGGCCGACCTCGGCCTCGCCTGACCGCGGTGCCCAGCCCCACCGAACCCAGCCCCACCGAACCCAGCCCCACCGAACCCGGGCCCACCGAGTGGCACAGTGGAATCGGTGAACCCGTCGGGGTGGGGCCGTGGCTCGACGAGCGCGGTGCCCCGCTCCCGGATGATCCGCGCTACGACCCCGAGTTGCTGGCCGCGGGAGACCGCCGCAACGTGGTCGATCCCTACCGCTACTGGGCGCGCGAAGCGATCGTCACCGACCTCGACACCCGCCGACACCGATTCCACGTCGCTATCGAAAACTGGGGGCACGATGCGAACATCGGGACCGTCGTGCGCACCGCGAATGCCTTTGCCGCCTGCGGGGTGCACATCGTCGGACGGCGACGCTGGAATCGGCGCGGCGCGATGGTCACCGACCGCTATCAGCACCTGCATCACCATGCGACCACCGACGATCTGATGGCGTGGGCCGCGGCGAACGACCTGGTGGTGGTGGCTGTCGACAACACGCCAGGCTCGGTGCGTTTGGAACAGACAAGTCTGCCGGAGAACTGTCTGCTGCTGTTCGGTCAAGAGGGGCCGGGTGTCACCGACGAGGCAAGCGCGGCCGCGGCGATGACCGTGTCCATCGCGCAGTTCGGTTCCACCCGCAGCATCAATGCCGGGGTGGCCGCCGGGATCGTGATGCACGCATGGATCTCCCAGCACGCGGATCTGACACAAGCCTGGTAACGCGCACCTTGCGGCGGCGAGCCGCATTCGGTGTGCGGGTAGGGTCGGCGAATCAAGCGCCATGGAATCAAGCGCAGTGGAAAGAGGAATGCTCATGCCCGTCGAACGTCTGCTTCCCACCGAGGAGGCTTACGACCTCATCGCCCTCACCCGGGAAATCGCCGATAAGACCCTTGATCCGATCGTCGACGACTACGAGAAGCGTGAGGCCTACCCCGAAGGGGTGTTCGCGACGCTCGGCGAGGCGGGCCTGCTGAGCCTGCCGTACCCGGAGGAGTGGGGCGGCGGGGGCCAGCCGTATGAGGTGTATCTGCAGGTGCTCGAGGAGATTGCCGCACGGTGGGCCGCGATCGGGGTGGCCACCAGCGTGCACGGCCTCGCCTGCTTCCCATTGGCCACCTATGGCACGCCCCAGCAGCAGGAGCGTTGGCTCCCGGACATGCTCGGTGGCGCCACCATCGGCGCGTACAGCTTGTCCGAGCCCGACGCCGGCTCGGATGCCGCCGCGCTCAACTGCCGGGCCGTCGCCACCGACGACGGCTACCGCGTCACCGGCACCAAAGCCTGGATCACGCACGGCGGCCTGGCTGACTTCTACAACCTCTTCGCGCGGACCGGTGAGGGTTCCAAGGGCATCTCCTGCTTTCTAGTGCCCGGCGACACCGAGGGCCTCACCTTTGGCAAACCAGAGGAGAAGATGGGCCTGGCGGCGGTGCCCACCACGGCGGCGATCTACGACGGCGCGCTGGTGCCCGCCGAGCGCCGAATCGGTGCGGAGGGTCAAGGTCTGCAGATCGCGTTCAGTGCCCTGGACTCGGGCCGGCTGGGCATCGCCGCGGTGGCCACCGGCATCGCGCAGGCGGCGCTGGACGCGGCCGTCGCCTACGCCAAGGAGCGCGAGACCTTCGGGACCGCGATCATCAACCACCAGGGGCTGGGCTTTTTGCTCGCCGATATGGCCGCGGCCGTCGACGCCGCCCGCGCCACCTACCTC
>NZ_JBAQWU010000479.1:0-2183 GCF_049299075.1 Gordonia sp. (in: high G+C Gram-positive bacteria) | reverse complement strand
CTGAATACGTGGGTTAGGGTCAGAGCACATGATCGTTCGGATGACGAGGGGAGAGCGACGTGCGTGAACTCGGAAGCGAAGAATTCGGCATCATGCTGTCGTTCTTTGCAGTGCTGCTTTTGGCATTCGCGGCGAACTTCCACTTCTCACGCAAGGCGATCCGCAGGCATCGGGTAGCGGCATTGGGCTTCGTTCTGGTGAGCTTTATCGGTGAGATCGCCACCGTGATCGCGCTGGTGCTGACCTGGGTAGCGCTGTGGAGTCCGCACGCGTGGGAGGCAATCGACGACCTGCTGGTGCTGGGGCCTGGCAGTATCGCATTGCTGTGCGCAGTGATCCTGACCTTCGAGTCGGTTTACGCGCGCGCCGTGCACATCCTGCGACTCGAACGCGAAGACCGCCTGGCCGAAAGGACCGAGCGGTCGTCGCGTACGACTGTGCTAGTCGCGGAACAAAACTAGGTCAGCTGACCCGCTGACGGAGCCAGGTGACTTCGGCGCCGACGCCACCCATCCGGTAGTTTTCCAGCGCCTCGTCCCACGCGGTGCCCAGGGCGGACTCCAGTTCGCCGGCCAGCCCAAAACTCTCGGGCTGGGCGTCGAGCATGGCGCGCAGCTGCATTTCGCCGAGGATCACGTCGCCGTTGGCGCCGGTCGATCCGCGCCACAAGCCGAGGCCTGGTACGTACGCGAAGCGCTCACCGTCGACTCCAAGGCTCGGATCCTCGGTCACTTCGAAGAGCAGTCCGGACCACTCGCGCAGGGCGTTGGTCAGGCGTGCGCCAGTGCCCACGGGGCCGACCCAGTCCACGGTCGCACGCATGCGGCCGGGATCGGCTTCCTGCGCCGACCATTTCAGGTCCGCGCGGGCGTTCAGGGTCGACGACAATGCCCACTCCACATGCGGGCACAGCGCGACGGGTGCGGCGTGGATGTACACCACACCGCTCGTCAGGTCCGCAAATTGGTTCAAGTTGCGCACTTGTATTCACCTCCGGTTCGACGAGGAACGTCTTCCCCAACGCCTTGTCGTACCGGTGACTCACTGTCGTCAATGAATTATGCCTCGAGTGACGCGTGTTGCGCCAGTGGTTGTTGAGATTGACGGCGTGTCGTGCGGCCGGAGTGTCCCCGCAGTGGTAATTGAGTGACGGATGAGACGCGTGGGGTTCAGGTGCGTCGGATGCAATCGTCGGCTACAGCGGGATGTTCCGGTGCCTGCCGCGCCCGGGTGGGGCAGAGGCGAGGGCCTCGGTGATCACGCTGCGGGTGTGGGCCGGGTCGATGATCTCGTCGACGACGCCGATGGCTTGGGCGCGCCCCACTCCGCCAGCGATGTGCTCATGTTCGGCGGCCAGTCGCTCATGCAGCGCCTCGCGCTCGTGTTCGGCGGCTGCCGCGAGAACCTTCTTGTGGAGGATCCCGACGGCGGCCTTGGCGCCCATTACCGCGACCTCGGAGCCGGGCCAGGCGAAGACGGCGGTGGCGCCTAGGGCGCGCGCGTTCATGGCGATGTACGCGCCGCCATAAATCTTGCGGGTCACCAATGTCACGCGCGGCACCGAGCAGTCGGCGAAGGCGTGCAGGAGCTTGGCGCCGCGTCGTACGACACCGCCCCATTCCTGGCCCACACCGGGCAGGTAGCCGGGCACATCGGTGATGACGATCAGCGGAATGCCGAAGGCATCACAGAGACGGACGAAGCGCGCGGCCTTCTCGGCGGCCTCGGAGTTGAGGCAGCCGCCCATCCGCAGCGGATTGTTGGCGATGACACCGACGCTGCGGCCGGACAGGCGACCGAAGCCCACCGAGATGTTCGGCGCCCACTTGGGCTGGATTTCCTCGTACGTCGAGACCTCGGTGACGCCGTCGGCGGCGAACTGCGCGTCGAGCAGATTCTCAATCACCGGGTGCACGTCGTACGCGCGCCGATTCGACTCGGGGAGCAGAGCTTTCAGATCGGTATCGCCAGCCTCGGCCTTGGCGCGATTGAAATGACCCTGCTGGGTGAAGGTGGACACGAGCCGCCGCGCGCGCCAATAGGCGTCAGCCTCGGAATCGGCGGTGATATGGCTGACGCCGGACTTGCGGCCGTGCGTGTTCGGGCCGCCGAGCGACTCCATGTCGACATCTTCGCCGGTCACGCTGCGTACCACATCGGGGCCGGTCACGAAGACGCGGCCC
>NZ_JBAQWU010000478.1:0-2952 GCF_049299075.1 Gordonia sp. (in: high G+C Gram-positive bacteria) | reverse complement strand
CCGCGGCACCGGCAGCCGCGGCACCGGCAGCTGCAGCGCCGGCAGCACCCTGCGCGGCCTTCTGAAGGTCAATCTTCTGGGTGGGGGCGTCCGCCGTAGCGTCGACCGGCACAGTGATTTCCTCGGTCGGCGTGGCGTCGGTGGACGAGTCGGTGGCGGAATCGGTGGAATCCTGCGGCAGGTCGACCGGATGCTCGACGATGTCAGTGCGCTCGATCTCATCCGGGTGGATGGAGGTGTCGGCGGACCGGGCCGGGACGTCGGACTGCGCGCCGGAGCCTTCGACCTGCACCACCGTCTGGTGTGCAATACCGTTCGCGGTGTGCTCCACGGCGGCGACTGCGGCGGCCGAATCATCGGCGGCGACCTCGGAATCGGCGAGTTCCAGGCCGTCGGCAGAGTCGACCGCGAGCTCCAGTTCGGCCGGCTGGGCACCGGTCGCTGCGTCGTCGGCCTCGTCGAGGGCCGGAGCTTGGTCATCCTCGGTGGTCTCGTCGGCCGCGCCGTCAGCGACGTCGCCCGCGGCGGACTCCGCGGCGACGGCGTCATCGTCGGCCACGGACGCATCATCGGGTTCGTCCTGGTCCGTGGACTCGGTCTCGTCGGCGCTGTCCGGGGCGGTTGGAATGGCGAACGCCTTAGTCGGAGCTGCGGAGTCCCCGCCGCCCAGTGCCTGGCCCGGCTCGATTTTGGCGACCGGTGTGGGGGCGCTGCCTGCGGCGGCCACGTCGACGTCCGGGACATCGTCGCCGGCTCGGCGGGCGCGGAAAGCGTCAACCACCTTGTTGATGGCGCTGGTCTTGTCGTTATCCGAAGTCGGCATACTGCGCGGTTCCTACTTGTCGAGAGGTTATGCCGAACGTCGACGGCACACTGACGAGAGTATCGAATCTTGAGTCTCGCGGCGCACCCCGGTCGCTGCCCTCGGAGTGACACAATGGCGGAGTGACCTCATTTGGAGACCTGCTAGGACCCCCGCCCACCTTGCTGACCGGAGACGACGACGCCGAGTCTGATCTCCTCAACGGTGCCGACCCCGCGGTGGTCGCCGCCGCACACCCGTCGGCGTCGATCGCCTGGGCCTATCTGGCGGAGGCGGCCCTGGCGGGCGCCGACAAGGGCACCGAGCCTGATCTGACCAGGGTGACCGCGGGCTACGCCTTTGCCCGCACCGGCTACCACCGCGGACTGGATCAACTGCGCAGGCACGGTTGGAAGGGCTACGGTCCGGTGCCGTGGAGCCACGAGGAGAATCGCGGTTTCCTGCGTTGCGTCGGTGCGTTGGCCCGCGCCGCACAGCTGATCGGGGAAGAGGACGAGTACCTGCGCTGCCTCGACTTGCTGAACGACAGCGACGCGCGCGCGATCGTCGAGCTCGGTCTGGACTGACTGATCGATGGCCATCGATCGGATCCGGGCGGCGAGCTCGCGGCTGATCGACCGGCTGCCGGTGACCCTGGCGACGCGGGTGCGCAGGTTGGGGCTCTCGCTGGTCCCGATCCTGCAATGCGCGATCGCGGCAGGTCTCGCCTGGTTTATCGCCGCCGACCTGCTGCATCACGCTGCGCCCTTCTTTGCGCCAATCTCGGCGGTGGTCTCGCTGGGCCTGGTGCTGACCAAACGCTGGCGACGGTCGATCGAGCTGATCTGCGGCGTGCTGATCGGCATTCTGATCGGCGACCTGGTGATCGCCCAGATCGGTTCGGGGGCTTGGCAGATCACCGTGGTGGTGGTGGTAGCGATGGCGGTGGCAGTGGTGGCCGACGGCGCACCCATGGTCACCACGCAGGCGGGCACATCGGCGGTGCTGGTGGCGACGCTGCTCCCACCGGGTGAGGCAGCCGGTTACGAGCGAGCGGTCGACGCGATGATCGGCGGTGCGGTGGCGTTGCTGATCGGCGCGCTGGTACCGGTCAATCCGGCGCGCCGGGCTCGCCGTAATGCGGCGGTGGTACTGGCTACGCTGCGGGATTTCTCCGGAGATTTGGCGGTGGCACTGCGCGCTTCGGACGAGGCCGCGGTGGCGGTGATCTTGGATCGGGCGCGGGGCACGCAGGGGCAGATTGACCGAATGTACGTGGACATGGGCGTTGTCCGGGAAGTGGGGATGATCTCGCCGCTCTACTGGGCCGAGCGGCGCCGGCTGGAACGGATCGGCGCGACAGCCGAGCCGATCGACAACTGCATGCGCAACTTTCGGATCGTCACCCGCCGAGCGTTGGGTCTGACCCAACGCGGCGTGCGTGTGGAACGGTCGGTGCTGGATCTGATGGCCGCACTGCCCGACGGATTCGAGATCCTGCGCGCCATGATGCTCGCCCCCCCGACTGGCACGCCCGACGGTGCCGACGCGGCCCGCGTCCTGCGCACTATTGTGCGGTGCGCGCGCCCGGCGCTGCAGGAGACGCGGGCGTTACTCGCTGGCGGCGGCGGCGACGTCTCCGAGGTGGCGCTGCTGGTGGAGCTTCGCTCGCTGTTAGTGGACATGCTGATGGTGGCCGGACTCAAGCGCGAGTCGGCGATCGCCCAGTTGCGGCTCGACTGATCACCCGGGCGGGCGGGCTGGTTGGGCCGGACGGGCGCGGCGCCACCTTGAAATATATGCGTAGACGCGCATATATTGAGGTCATGGGTAATGACCACGAGGGGCACTCGCACGGTCCGACCGCTGCCGAACTGGCGCGCGGCGGAGGATCCCGGCGGATCTGGCCGATGGTCGTTGCCGTCGTACTGATCGGCGGCTTCTTCTTCGTCGAGCTTTTTGTCGGCTTGTCCATCAACTCGCTCGCGCTGATCGCCGATGCCGGGCACATGCTGACCGATGTGGTCGCGGTGTCCATGGGGCTGGTCGCACTGCTGGTGGCCCGACACGGCAAGATCACCGACTCGCGCAGCTTCGGCTGGTTTCGGGCGGAAGTCTTTACCGCGGTGGTCAATGCGGTGCTGCTGATC
>NZ_JBAQWU010000477.1:0-2527 GCF_049299075.1 Gordonia sp. (in: high G+C Gram-positive bacteria) | reverse complement strand
TACGGATCAGAAGGTTAGGGGTTCGAATCCCTTCGGGCGCACTCGAAAAGCGGCTCCACCTACGGGTGGGGCCGCTTTTGTATGGGTGCCGTTAGACGTAACCCAGGAGGGTGAGCGGGTCTGCGAGGAAGCCGGCGATGGCGGCCAAGAATCGGGAGCCCTGCTCGCCATCAACCAAGCGGTGGTCGAACGACAGGCTTAGCGTCGTCACCTGGCGGAGCGCGATGGTGCCGTCGTATTCCCACGGTCGACGACGGACCGCGCCGAAGCAGAGGATGGCGGCCTCGCCCGGATTGAGGATCGGTGTGCCCGCGTCGATACCGAAGACACCGATATTGGTGATCGTGATGGTGCCGCCGACCAGATCTGCCGGCGGGGTGCGGCCGTCTTTGGCGATTGCGGTGAGGACGGTGAGAGCGGCGGCGAGATCGCGCAGGGGCAGGGTCTGCGCATCTTTGAGGTTCGGGACCAGCAGGCCGCGTCCGGTGGCCGCGGCGATCCCGAGATTGACGTAGTGCTTGGTGACGATCTCGCCGGCGACCTCGTCCCAACTCGAGTTGAGTGACGGGTTCTCGCGCAGCGCCACCAGGAGAGCCTTGGCGACGAGGGCCAGCGGGGTGAGACGGGCGTTGGCGAAGTCTTTGTGCGCGCCGAGCTTCGCGACGAGGTCCATCGTCGCGGTCACGTCGACGTCGACAAATTCGGTCACGTGCGGGGCGGTGAACGCGCTCGCCACCATGGCCTCGGCGGTACGACGGCGCACGCCGTGGATCGGGGTGCGGGTCTCGCGCCCGGTGGTGACCGATCCGGACGACGACGATCCGGGTGCACTGTCGCGGAAACGGTTCAGGTCATCACGGGTCACCTCGCCGTGGGTGCCGGTCGGGGTGACGTCGGCGAGGTCGATGTCGGCGTCGCGCGCGGCTTGGCGAATGGGCGGGGCGGCGAGGGGGCGGGTGCTTTCGACTCGCTTCGCTCGCTCAACCGGCACAGGGGGTTCGCTCGCCGCAGGCGGCGGAGGGGAGGTCGGCTCAGTTGCCGATGACCGCGAGCGTCGGCGGCTCTTTGCGTCCGCAGCCACGCCGTAACCGACGAGCACCGGTGTGCGCGTCGGGGTTTCGTCATCGGCGACGCGCCGGGGACCATCAGCAGCGGATGGCGATGAATTGATCTCGACCTCGATCAGCGGGGCGCCGACGTCCAGGACGGTGCCCGCGGCGGCGTGCAGGGCGACGACGGTGCCCGCGAAGGGGGAGGGGAGTTCGACGGCGGCTTTCGCGGTCTCCACCTCGGCGATGACCTGGTTCAGTTCGATCACGTCACCGATGGCCACGTCCCAGCGGACCAGTTCGGCATCGGTCAGCCCTTCACCGAGGTCGGGAAGGTGGAAGGTTTCAGTTGCGGTCATCAAGTCCTCGGCTCTCACGCGGCGAAGACGCGGTCGGCGGCGTCGAGAATCCGGTCGACGTCCGGGAGGTAATGCGACTCGAGTTTCGCCGGGGGGTACGGCGTCGCGAAGCCGCCGACCCGCTGCACGGGGGCTTCCAGATGGTAGAAGCACGCCTCGACGATGCGGGCGGAAATCTCCGCGCCCAGGCCCATGAACACCGGAGCCTCGTGGGCGACCACGAGCCGGCCGGTTCGTCGTACTGATTCGGCGAGTGTGTCGATGTCGAGCGGCGACAGTGTGCGCAGGTCCACCACCTCGATTGAGCGGCCCTCCGCCTGCGCTACCTCAGCAGCCTGGACGGCGGTGGTGACGAGGGGGCCGTACGCGGCCAACGTCAGGTCGGTGCCGCTGCGGACTACGCGCGCCGTGTGCAGGGGGTAGGGCTCGGCATCCACCGGACCTTTCTCCCAGTACCGGCGTTTCGGCTCGAAGAACAGCACCGGATCGTCCGATGCGATGGCCTGCTGGATCATCCAGTAGGCGTCCGAGGCGTTACTGCACGTCACCACGCGCAGCCCGGCAGTCGCGGCGAAGTAGCCTTCCGGCGACTCCGAATGATGTTCGACGGCGCCAATCCCGCCGCCGTACGGCACGCGGATGGTCAGCGGCATTGTGACCGCGCCAGCGGTCCGGTAGTGCAGCTTCGCAACCTGGGTGATGATCTGGTCGAAGGCGGGATAGATGAAGCCGTCGAACTGGATTTCGCAGACGGGCCGGTAGCCGCGGAACGCGAGACCCACCGCGGTGCCGATGATCCCGGATTCGGCCAGCGGCGTGTCGATCACGCGCGCGGCACCGAATTGTTCCTGCAGACCGTCGGTGATCCGGAAGACGCCGCCGAGTTTGCCGATGTCTTCGCCCATCAAGACTACCTTCGGATCGCCAGCCATTGCCGCGGCCAAGCCCGCGTTGATGGCCTTGCCGAGCGGCAGGCGCTCGGCGTGCACGGCGGTCATCGGTCGTCCAGGGTGTCCAGGTAGCGGGCGTAGTCGCGGCGTTCGGCGTCGATCAGCGGGTGGGTACCGGCGTAGACGTTGTCGAAGAGTGCGAGGGCCGGCGGGTCGGCCAGTGCCAGGG
>NZ_JBAQWU010000476.1:0-1845 GCF_049299075.1 Gordonia sp. (in: high G+C Gram-positive bacteria) | reverse complement strand
ACCACGGTGCGTCTGCGTTGGGCGCAGCCATGAGTGGCGGCGGCCGGTGGCAGGCAGCGGTTCGCCTGCTCGGGTGGCGGCAGGCGCGGCGCAACGACGCCTCGACCATTATGGGCATGCAGTTGCCGGGCGCCTATGTTCTGACCATCGCGGTGGTCCTCGGCTGTGCCGCATTAGGGCTGGCCGGGCGCGGGGTGGAACGTCCCGGGCTGTATCTGACTGGTATCGCGCTGAGTCTTGTCTCGGCCCTTGTGCTGCTGTCGGCGCCGGGCGACCCGATGGACTGGCGGGCAACCCTCTTCGTCGCCGTCGTTCCGTCCGGCGCGCTGGTACTCACCGCGTTGTCGACCTTCGAGGAGGTGAGCATCGCGGACGCGCCGGCCAGCGGTCTGCTCGCGCTGATCCAGGCGTTCATGTGCGTGCGCGGACGGCTGTGGTCGGCCTGGCTCAGCTACCTGTTCTCGGTGGCTGTGATGCTGGCTGTGAACGTGCTAATTCCGCCGCAGCCGGCCTTTGTTGCGGCCATCGCGCCCAATACCGCGGTCCTGTTGATGGCTACCTTCTTTGCCGCCATCGTCCGGCCCCGCGCCCGTCAGATCTACACACTGCGCCGACAGACCGAACGTCAGATCGCGTCAGCGGCGGCGCAGGAGGCCGCAGTGGCTGTGCGATCAGCGGGCTCGGCCGCTACTGGAGCAGATCGCCAGCGGGCAGCGACCCAACGACGACGTTGTCGCCGAGTGTGGGCTGGTGGAAGCGGCCCTGCGGGACCGTATTCGGGCGCCTGGCCTGGACCTTCCCGAGATCGCGGCGGCAGTGTGGTCGGCCCGCGCGCGCGGTGCGCGGGTGGTGCTGCTCGATGACCACGGATGGGCGGCGGAGACGCTGACGTCCGCCGACGATGTCGCGCAGGCCGCCGACCTGCTTGAACCGCTGCGTGCTGCCGCGGTGGAGGTGCTGTCGCGGACCGAGGCGGGAAGCACTGTCACCGTACGGTTACTGCCCCATGGCCGGAACCTGTTCGGCACCGTCGCGGTGGACGGACGCTCCGGGCAAAGCCGTCTCGATTTCGGTGCTGACGGTGCGCAGATGGCGGGTAGATCGAAGAATTAGCGGGGACGAGCGGAACGCTTTCGTGTGCGCTCCGTCACAGTAGGGGTGATCGTGGTGTCCTGCGGCGCCGGCCAGCGGCGCCGCAGGCACGTACCTGACCAGGCGGTAAGTAGGGGTTCGGGTCGTGTGGTCTGTTTGGCTGATTGACGCCGGGCGTCAATTTGTGTGGTTGTCCCCAATTCTGGGTCTAGTTCCGAGACGGCAACGTTCCTAATCTGTGATTTGTCTGTGATGAGGCGGCCGGTTCTGTCGCTCGACTCATCATTGGCGGTTCGTGTTTGAGGCTGGGTCGGGGAAACTCAGGGGAGAAACTATGACGGTGATGGCTCACGAAGCTATTGCTGATTTCGGGGCGATCGATCTCGCTCCGCGCGTGCTTGGCACGTCGCCGCGACCAGTGCGGTCCGGGACGGTGGCCGACATTGTGGCCTTTCGCTCGCCGGAAGCGCCGCGAACAGTACGTCCGGCGCTCTCGCCTCGTGAGGTCGAGGTGCTGCTCGCGTGGCTCGCCGCCGATTCGAAGGAGGAGGCCGCTGCGCGCTTGTTTATTTCGGTGTCGACGGTCAGCACGCACGTCTCGCGGATCCGGAGCAAGTACGCAGGCGTTGGCCGGCCGGCGCCCACCAAAGCGCATTTGCTGGCGCGCGCGCTGCAAGACGGGCACACCACGCTTGCCGAATGGTGACCCACTGACTGGGGGTGGACGACGACCCGCGAGCTTATGCTCGCGGG
>NZ_JBAQWU010000475.1:0-10806 GCF_049299075.1 Gordonia sp. (in: high G+C Gram-positive bacteria) | reverse complement strand
GGTCAGGGGGCGGCGGGCGGCGAGGTCAGGGGGCGGCGGGCGACACGCCGGGTCGACACGCCGTCGCACGGAGAGACACACCATCTAGTGGTCGACATGCGGCGACGGCGCAACGGGTAGTGTTGTCCGCACTGCTTCATCCTCTGCCACGACAAACCCGAGGTGCCATGTCTGCGTCCGCTCACAGTCCAGCCGAAGGCGCACCGATCAAGTTGGTCGACCGCGTCAGTGCCATCAACTGGAACCGTGTTCCCGATGAGAAGGACGCCGAGGTCTGGGACCGACTGACCGGCAATTTCTGGCTCCCGGAGAAGGTGCCGGTGTCCAACGACATCCCGTCGTGGGGCACCCTCACCGACTACGAAAAAGAAATGACCATGCGGGTCTTTACCGGCCTGACGCTCCTGGACACCATCCAGGGCACCGTGGGTGCGGTTTCGCTGATCCCGGACGCGACCACCCCACACGAAGAAGCGGTGCTCACCAACATCGCGTTCATGGAGTCGGTCCACGCCAAGAGCTACAGCTCGATCTTCTCCACGCTCTGCTCCACCAAACAGATCGACGAAGCCTTCCGCTGGTCGGAGGAGAACGAATTCTTGCAGCGCAAAGCGCACGTCATCATGGACTACTACCGTGGCGACGACCCGCTCAAGCGCAAGGTCGCTTCGACGCTCCTCGAGTCCTTCCTCTTCTACTCGGGCTTCTATCTGCCGATGTACTGGAGTAGCCGCGCCAAATTGACCAACACTGCCGACCTGATCCGACTGATCATCCGCGACGAGGCCGTACACGGCTACTACATCGGCTACAAATATCAGCGCGCTCTGGAAGTGGAGACCCCACAGCGTCGCGCCGAACTGAAGGACTACACCTTCGAGCTGCTCTTCGATCTCTACGACAACGAGTCCGATTACACCGAGTCGCTGTACGATGAGGTCTGTCTCACCGAGGACGTCAAGAAGTTCCTGCGCTACAACGCCAACAAGGCGCTGATGAACTTGGGCTACGAGGCCATGTTCCCCAAGGATGAGACCGACGTGAACCCGGCCATCCTCTCGGCGCTCTCACCGAACGCCGACGAGAACCACGACTTCTTCTCCGGCTCGGGCAGCAGCTACGTGATCGGCAAGGCCGTCAACACCGAAGACGAGGACTGGGACTTCTGATCCCGACGACATCCGGCCTGCTGGGACGGCACCGCCGCGGGTGACCCGCGGGTGTCACTGGCGCAGGGGGGGACTCCGTGGACCAATGGACCACGGAGGTCGTGTCTGTGCCAGTGTGCGATTCCACGCGAGGCTTCCGGTGCAATGCGGGATGTCGAGCAGTCGAGTACCCACGATCCGGACCCGCCCGCGGGTCGGCGCACGTCGCTAGCGGGGGTCGTGAAGCGCAGCGTAGAGCTCGGCGAGGTCGTCGAGGGCTTCGGCAAGCTGGGTGGCACCCAGGCCGGAGACGCGCAGGGCGGTGCGTAGCGCGGCGGCGTTGAGTTCGGCGAGGGCCTCGACGCGGGAGAACGATGGTGCCGCCGGCAGCCGGACGCCATCGCCGTAGAAGTCGGCATCGGGGGCGACGGACACTTCCCCGGAGCGGTGCGGCGCGGGGCTGGCCGCGCGGCCGCGAACCGCGGCCAGCAGATCCGGCAGATCCGTGCCCAAGATCCGCAGCAGCGTCGTCGGTTGCTTGTCGATCTGCGCCGACAACTCGAAGGCCACCGCCAGCGCATGAATGCACCGCGGCGCCTCGTCGGGACAGGTGCACGCGGACGCGACATCGGCGGACTCGGTCGGCGCGATCAGCTCGCCGAGGGGGGCAGGCTGCTCGCCCCGGGCCACCGCCAACAGTGCCTCCACATCTCCAGTCCGGCGCAGCAGGTCCACGACAGTCTGCGGATCGAGCGGCCGCGGGGTGAGGATCACCTCGAACGGATCGAGCTGACTGCCGCGCACCGACGCCGTGATCTCACCGCGGCCGAACTCCAGCCGGTCGACGTGATGGTCCCGGAAGTACCGGCGTGCTCCGGTCAGGTGCCGGTGGTCGGCGCCCGACTCGAAGACCGCCGCGAAGGCGCGGCCCCAGGAAGTCAGTCCGTAGCCACGCACCGGCGCGGAACCTGTGCGGCGCGCCATCACTCGCCGACCGCCTCGTCGCGCAGGGCCAGCAGGTCGAACAGTGCGTCGTCGCCGAGATCGGACAGCCAACTTTCACCGGTCGCCACGGTCAGCGACGAGAGCTCGCGCTTGGCCGCGATCAGCTCGTCAATCCGCTCTTCCAACGTGCCCACACACACGAATTTGCGCACCTGCACCGCCCTTGTCTGGCCGATCCGGTACGCGCGGTCGGTGGCTTGCTCCTCAACGGCGGGGTTCCACCATCGGTCGGCGTGGATGACGTGGTTGGCCGCGACCAGGTTCAGACCGGTGCCGCCAGCCTTCAAAGTGGCCACCATGATCGGCGGACCGCCGTCCGCCGCGAAGTCAGTCACCAGCTGATCTCGTTCGCCGCGGGCGAGGCCGCCGTGCAAAAGCCGGATCTCCCGGCCGAGCATCGGCGTCAGCCATTCGGAGAGGAGCTCGCCGAATGCGGCGAACTGAGTGAAGATCAGAGCGCGATCGCCCTCGTCGACCAGTGTCGTGGCGATGTCGGACAGCAGTTCGACCTTGCCCGAGCGGTGCCTGCCTTTGCGGAGCATCGGAGACCCGTCGCCCAGGTAGTGCGCCGGATGATTGCATACCTGCTTGAGTCTGGTGAGCGCGGCCAGCACCGTCTTGCGGCGCTGGCCGTGCTGCCGGGCGTCGGTCAGAGCCTCGTGCAGATCATTGAGAATCGCCTGGTACAGGCCGGCCTGCTCTTCGGTCAGGTTGGTCCGAACCGTCAACTCGGTCTTCTCCGGCAGTTCGTCGGCAATCGCCGGATCGGTCTTGAGTCGACGCAGAATAAACGGTCGGGTAAGCGCATTGAGTCGCTGCAGCGCGCGCGGATCCCGTTCCCGCTCAATGGGTTCGGCGAACTTAGACCGGAACGACGACGCGCTCCCCAAGAGTCCGGGGTTCACCAGATCGATCACCGCGCGCAGGTCCTCCAGGCGGTTTTCCACCGGCGTTCCGGTTAAGGCGAATCGTCGCCGAACGCGCAATGCGCGAAGGGACTTTGCCGCTGCGGTGCGGACATTCTTCACGTGCTGAGCCTCGTCGACCACCAGCACATCCCATGTGGCAGCAGTGAACTGATCGCGGTCGCGTGTCAGCGTGGCGAACGTTGTGACCACGACATCGGTTGCGGCACAGGACAATTGGTTGGGATCGCGATTCGGCCCGTGATGCACAACGACAGTCAGGTCCGGGGCGAAGCGCTCCAGCTCTCGCTGCCAGTTGCCGATCACTGACATCGGACAGACCACTAGGGCGGGCGCCGTGGTCGGGTGGTCGGCGCGGCGCAGGGTCAATAGCGCGATCACCTGCACCGTCTTGCCCAGGCCCATATCGTCGGCCAGCACCCCGCCCGCGCCGATCACCGAGAGCGCATGCAGCCATTCCAGGCCGCGTTGTTGATAGGGGCGTAGTTCGGCGTGCAGCGCGGCAGGTGGGTCGACCGGACCGGGGCGTAGCGTCCCACCTGTGGCGACGTCGTCGAGCCAGCCGAGGCCCTCGACGCTGGTGACCGGGACCGGCAGGCGATCATCGGAGTCGGTGATCAACCGCATCAGTTCGGCCATCTCGAGCGCGGTGCCCTGGTCGCCGCTCTGCTTCGCGGCCTGGGCGGCGATGAGGAAGTTCGCCGCACGAGTGAGGGCGGCCTGTTCGGCCCGCACCCACCGGCCACGTACCCGGACCAGATCGCCATGCTGGCGGGCCAGCTCGTCTAGGTCGTCCTGACTCAGCGGAGCACTGCCATCGCCGAGGGCCAGCCGCCACTCGAAGTCGGAGATCTCATCCAGACCCACCAGACCCGGGCGGGCGCCGCCGCCGGGCACCTCGGTGCCGCGCAGCGCGAGGGTGGGGGACACCACCGCGACTGTCCGGGGCAGCAGCACGGTGACGCCGGCTGCCCCGATCGCCGCGGCCCCGTCGGCGAAGAACGCGGCGACCTGCTCGGTGTTCAGTAGGAAGTCCAGGGTGTGCGGGTCGGTCTCGGCCCGGGACAGCTCGCCGCAGGCGTGCACCGCGAGGGCGAGCTCATTGGTCAGCTCGTCGAGGTCGTGCGCATTGAGCCGATGGGGGACGGCCGGTTCGATTTCCCCGGTCGGTAGTCGGCGGCACACCTGCAACCGCCACCGATCTGCCGCTCGGTCGCTGCCTGATTCGTCGCCCGCCGAAGCCGGGGCGCCGCCGTCCAGGCGGGTGTCGTTCGAGCTGTCGTCGTCGGGTTGGTGCAACCGCAGCACTAGCGACGGACCGTCCGGTGTGCCGGTGTCCAACCACGCCTGCCAGGTGGCGGCCAATCCGGCGCCGGGGCGTTGCGTGCCCGATTCAGGATTCATCGGCACGGGGGCCGCGGCGGTGAGACCGTCGATCAGCGGAATGCGCGATCGGCCCCGTTCGCTGGTCAACGCCCGGCGGCATTCGGCATCGAGCACTTCTCCGACGAAGTCGAAGAGCGCGGCGCTGCCGGTCCGCCCGGTCGGATCGTCACCGACCAGCGCTGGCGGTGCGCTGGCCGTGATCACCGCCTGCCAGCCGCGCCACGCGGGTGTCGGCAGGGGTAGCCAGGCGAGCGCTGGTTCATCGCCGGTGTTCGGGACGCCCGGCGCCACGGCACCGGCGTCACGCAGTGACCGTGCTCCGGCCAGCAAGTACCGGTAGAAGGACAGCTCGCCGCCGACGCTCAGGTGCTCGCATCGGTCTAGCAGTTCGACGGTGGTGGGCACCCCGAGGACCACTGCGCGATGCAGGGTTCGGGCCCCTCCGGGGCCGACGCGTTCGACGGTGTGGCGCAACCTGCGGCGCGCAAGCAGATCGCTGACCGACTCCGGGAGGCGGACCAGCTCGCCGAGCGGCGGTGTCTCGCCAGCGGTGACCACGACCCCGTTCGGCCACAGCGCCAGCCCGAGACCCGGGCGCCACACGGCACGTAGCCCCAGGTCCGGTGGACCGGAGTGGGGGCGGACCGGCACGGGCGGTCAGCCTGACGTGGAGTTCAGTGAGCTTCGGATGTCATGCAGGATCAGCCAGGCCGCGGCCAGACCGGAAGTGCGATACCAGATCTCATCGTCGACCCACCGGACCCGGCTCCAGCTCGGGGCGCCCAGATCCTGCCAGCGGTCGCTCTCGAGCATCGATGTGCCGCGGGCGAGTCCTGGCTCACCGTCGGCGCTGACGTAGATGATGTCGCCGTCGACGGCGGAAAAGTTGGCGTCGTTCACCGCCACGGCCTCAGGCGCTCGCTGCCGGACCGGACGCTGCGCGCCGACCTGCGCCAGCACCGCAGCACTGAAGTTGTCGGTTCCTTCAATCAGTTCGGCGTCCGGGGTGAAGCGCACCAACGACACCTGCGTGTGCGAGGCATCGGTCACCCCGCCGATGCGCGCAGCTTCGGCGTCGAATTCGGCGATCCGGGTTGCGGCGGCGGTTGACCGGTTCAGCGCCGCGGCAATCATCGTGAACGTGGACTGCCACTCCGCGCCGCTGCCGGGGTCGATGGTGACGACTCGCGCCGAGCCCATAGCGCCGGTCTCCCGCAGCGCGGTCACGTCCGCAGCGGTCGCCGGGGTGGCCAACACCACCTCGGCGTTCGCGTCGGTCACCTGTTGGGCTGTCGGTGCGTCGCCGAATGTCGGGACGGCGGCCAACGCGGGACCGAGGTAGGCGGGAATGCTGCCGGCTGGCGCGGTGAGGCCGCGCACTGCGGCCGGGACGCCGAGTGCGCAGAACGCATCGAGCAGCACCGGATCGGTCACGATCACCCGGGGGACGGCGGCGGTGCCGTCGTCGGCAGTGGTCGGGGCCAGGCACGTTGTCTCGTAGTCGCGTCCGGGATTGACGATGTCGACCCGTGCGATGCGCGTGGTCACCGTGGTGATCACCGAACCGTCTGGGGTGCGCAGGAGGTCGTCGGTATCGCCGCATGCGGTCAGTCCAGCGACGGCGGTGAGAGCCGCGACTGCCAGCGTCCAGCGACGGATCCGGGCGCGAGTCATCGAGGAGTAATCGAGCACGCGCCTACGCTAGCAGAGCAGCGCGGCCGTCCGGGGACGGGCGCGTCGCTGCTGCAGTAGCCGTCACCTGGGGAAACAGGGGTGTGGCAAGATCAATTACGACAGATCGTAGGACCCGCTCGGCAGGCGGCCTGCGTCTGGTTTAGGATCATCTCAAAGCACTGGCGGCATTGTGCCGCCGCGAGTGTTTGCAGGGGTAGAGTCCAGGCGCAAGGCAGCGCCCAGGAGGAGGATCTGTGACCGCACTAGACCAACCGACGACCGTGGTGACCCCGGTTCGTCCATACCCGCAGCGCTACGGTGCCAAGGGATCGTTCTTTTACAAGATGATCACCACGACCGATCACAAGTTGATCGGCCAGATGTACCTGGTGGCCTCGTTCGCGTTCTTCCTGGTGGGCGGACTGATGGCCCTCCTGATGCGCATTGAGCTGACCCATCCGGGCCTCCAGTTCCTTTCCAATGAGCAGTTCAACCAGCTGTTCACCATGCACGGCACCATCATGCTGCTGATGTACGCCACCCCGGTGGTCATCGGCTTTGCGAACTTCGTGCTGCCGCTGCAGATCGGATCCCCGGATGTCGCGTTCCCGCGCTTGAATGCGATGGGCTTCTGGCTCTTCTTGTTCGGCAACCTGGTGGCGCTGAGCGGCTTCATCACTCCCGGTGGTGCCGCCGACTTCGGCTGGACCGCCTACACGCCGCTGTCGGACGCGGTGCACTCGCCCGGAATGGGTCCCGACCTGTGGATCATGGGTCTGGGCGTGGCTGGCCTCGGTACCATTCTCGGCGCCGTCAATATGATCACCACCGTCGTCTGCCTCCGCGCACCCGGTATGACCATGTTCCGCATGCCGATCTTCACCTGGAACATCCTGGTGACCAGCGTGCTGATCCTGCTGATCTTCCCGCTGCTGACCGCGGCGCTGCTTGGCTTGGAGGTCGACCGCCAGTTCGGTGCGCACATCTATGACCCGGCCAACGGTGGCGTCATCCTCTGGCAGCACCTGTTCTGGTTCTTCGGCCATCCCGAGGTGTACGTGATCGCGCTGCCGTTCTTCGGCATCGTCTCCGAGGTCTTCCCGATTTTCGCCCGCAAGCCGCTGTTCGGTTATTCGGGCTTGGTTTACGCGACCTTGGCGATCGCCGCGCTGTCGGTGGCTGTCTGGGCGCACCACATGTACGTCACCGGCGCCATCCTCTTGCCGTTCTTCTCGTTCATGACATTCCTGATCGCGGTGCCGACAGGCGTGAAGTTCTTCAACTGGATAGGCACGATGTGGAAGGGCAGAATGACCTTCGAGTCGCCGATGCTCTTCTCGATCGGCTTCATCGTGACCTTCCTGTTCGGTGGCCTCACCGGTGTGCTGATGGCGAGTCCGCCGATTGACTTCCACATCTCGGACACGTACTTCATCGTGGCGCACTTCCACTACGTCCTGTTCGGCACCATCGTCTTCGCGACCTACGCCGGTATCTACCTGTGGTTCCCGAAGATGACCGGTCGCATGCTCGACGAGACGCTCGGCAAGTGGCATTTCTGGCTGACCTTCATCGGCTTCCACACCACGTTCCTGGTGCAGCACTGGCTGGGCAATGAGGGTATGCCGCGTCGGTACGCCGACTACTTGGCCACCGACGGCTTCACCACGTTGAATATGGTGTCGACGCTCGGCGCGTTCATTCTGGGGCTGTCGATGTTCCCGTTCCTGTGGAACATCTTCAAGAGCTACCGCTACGGCGAGGTCGTCACGGTCGACGACCCGTGGGGCTTTGGCAACTCGCTCGAGTGGGCCACCAGCTGCCCGCCGCCGCGGCACAACTTCACCGAGCTGCCCCGGATCCGTTCGGAGCGTCCGGCGTTCGAGTTGCACTACCCGCACATGGTCGACCGCATGCGTGCCGAAGCCCACGTGGGTTGGGGCAGCGACAAGCACCTCGAGGCGCCGCACGGTAACCAGCAGCAGGGTGCGCCCAACTGATAGCGGCTCACCCCGCACTGCCGTAACCAGGTCCGCCCGACTCGCTCGGGCGGACCTGGTTTTTTCCGAGGCTGGCGGGCCTCCGGGCGCGAAGTCCCACCTGCCGTGCACCGTCAGGTCCCGGCCCTTCATAATTCAGGGGTGGCAAACACCGAAGCGAAGACCTCGATCCTCCTGACCGTCAGCGGGCCGGACAAGCCCGGCGTCACCTCATCGTTGATGTCGGTGCTGTCCGAGGGCGGTGTCAATTTGCTCGACGTGGAGCAGGTGGTCATCAACGATCACCTGACCCTGGGCGTCTTGGTGGCGACTGACCGTGGTGTGGAGGACTTGCGCGCCACGGTGACCGCAGCGATGTCAGCGCTCGGCATGAACGTCACGGTGGAGGTGAACGACAGAGTTGACGCTGCCTCGCCATCGACGCATGCTGTGGTGATTCTGGGCAACCCGCTGTCCGCCGAGTCGTTCGCCGCCGTCTCGGCGGCGCTGGCCGCCCAGGGCGGCAACATCGACTCGATCCGCGGCATCGCGGACTACCCGATCACCGGTCTGGAACTGATGGTCAGCGTCGGCGCAGGCCCAGACGCCGACACCGCACTGCGGCAGGGGCTCGGGGCGGTGGCGTCGGCATTCCCGATCGATATCGCCGTGGAGCGCGGCGGCCTGGCCCGTCGGGCAAAACGGGTCATCGTCTTCGATGTCGACTCCACGCTGATCCAGGGTGAAGTGATCGAGATGCTGGCCGCCGAGGCTGGCCGCGAAGCCGAAGTCGCTGCCGTGACCGAGGCGGCCATGCGCGGTGAACTGGACTTCGCCGAATCACTGCACCAGCGGGTCCGTGCGCTCGAAGGGCTCGATGCGGAGGTGATCGACCGGGTCGCGGCGTCGATCGAGCTGACTGCGGGGGCGCGCACCACCATCCGCACCCTGAACCGGCTCGGCTACCACTGCGGTGTCGTCTCCGGCGGCTTCCGTCAGGTGATTGATCCGTTGGCCGCGGACCTGGAGTTGGACTTCGTGCGGGCCAATACCCTGGAAATCGTGGACGGCAAGCTCACCGGCCGGGTCGTCGGTGAGGTGATCGACCGGGCTGGCAAGGCGCGTGCGCTGGAGACCTTCGCACGGGAACGCGGCGTGCCGATGGAGCAGACAGTGGCCGTCGGCGACGGTGCGAACGATATGGACATGCTGGCGGCGGCCGGGCTGGGCATCGCGTTCAACGCCAAGCCCGCGCTTCGCGAGGTGGCTGATGCGACACTCGACCATCCGTACCTGGATGCAGTGCTGTACATGCTGGGCGTTACCCGCGAGGAGGTGGAGGCCGCCGACGCCGTCGACGGTGTGCTGCGCCGCGTGCCGTTAGAGTCCTGATAGTCAGTGCTTGGCGTCGAGCGCGACGGCAGGGCGGGCTTGCAGTTCGGCGAGAACTGCCGGGTCCTGCGCTTCCATCCACGCAATCACGTCCTGGTAGGTCGCGCAGATGGTCTCCGGCTTGCCGCACACCTCGCGCATGAAGTCCGCAGTAGCCGGATTGAAGGCGTTTCCGCTCCAGTCGTTGAAGTGGTTGGCGATCACCAGCGGCGCCCGGTTGCCTTCGAAGGCGCGCTTATACATGTAGTCGTAGGTTGCCCTCACCACCCGGCGAATCTTCGGCGCGTCCTTCGGGCGGTTCTGGGCTCCGTTGAATGAGTACCAAAAGTTGTAGTCCAGCGCGGTCTGCCGGGCTTTGAGTGCCGGGGAGTACACGTACGGGATGGCGAACTCCCAGATCCCCCGTTCTTTGGCTGGCCAGTAGATGCCCGGTTCGCGGCCGTCCATGGACGAGTCCCAGGTCATATCGTGTTGGCGTAGCGCAGGGAACAGGGTATTTGGGGTGCCCTCCAGGCATTGGGTGCGTCCGCCTTTAACCACCTCGGGGCCGAACGCCAAGTCCGGTCCCTCGTTGATCCCGTTGTTCTCGCGCCAATTGACCATCAGTGAGAAGAACTGATCGAGCTCGTGATTCCAGTCGGCTGTCGTCCAGTCCTTGCCCGGATACTTAGTGCCTGCGCAAAAGTGTCCGACGAAGTGGGTACCCATTTCGTGGCCGTCGTACCAGGTGCGATTGAGGTATTCGACCTCCTGGAGGACTTCGTCCTTGGTGCCGCCGAAGCCGATCGCGGCTTCGCCCGGTTTGTGCCCGGGGCCGCGGTACTTGCGCCGGTTCTTGTCGGTGAGGAAGTAGAGGCCGGTCATCAGGGCGGTGAAACGCGCATCGGTCTCGTTCGCGGTCTGTAAGAAGAGGTCCCAGTTCTTGCTGACACCGACGCCGTCAAAGGAGAAGAGGATGAACTGCGGGGGCTTCTCGCCGGGCGCGAGCTTCTGAATCTTCACGTTCGAAGCCTTGCGGACCGGGGCCGCGGGTTGCGTGGGCCCAGCCACGGTGCTCCGCACCGGCTCGCCAGCGATCTGCTGCGGAGCGCAGGCTGCCGTCGCCACCACCGTGGTCAGCCCCAGGGCGAGCGCGAGCACTCGCTGCCAGCGAGCCGACGATCCCCACATTACGTTCACCTTCCTGCTTCGGTTACCTGGCCAGTGTAGGTGCCGTGCGCCCTGTACTAGCGTTGGCGCGATGGTGTCATCAGCAAATCTTGCGAGATTGGCCGACAGGCTTGGCGATCGGCCGGA
>NZ_JBAQWU010000474.1:0-11040 GCF_049299075.1 Gordonia sp. (in: high G+C Gram-positive bacteria) | reverse complement strand
TTCCGCGCCGCCGCCGCCGACCAGCTGCAGACCTGGGGCGAGCGGGTGGGGGCAGGCATCGTGCGCGGCAAGGAGGGCGCCGACCCCGCGTCGGTCGCCTTCGACGCGACCGTCACCGGCATCGACGAGGGCGTGGATGTGGTGCTCATCGACACGGCAGGCCGCCTCCACACCAAGACCGGATTGATGGACGAGCTGGGCAAGGTCAAACGGGTAGTCGAGAAGAAGACGCCGGTCGACGAGGTGCTGCTGGTACTCGACGCGACCGTCGGCCAGAACGGGTTGACTCAGGCGAAGGTCTTCGCCGATGTGGTGGACCTGACCGGCGTGGTGCTCACCAAACTGGACGGCACCGCCAAGGGCGGCATCGTCTTCCGCATTCAAGACGAGCTAGGGGTACCGGTGAAACTCGTCGGTCTCGGCGAGGGTGCCGACGATCTGGCGCCGTTCGAGCCGGGCGCCTTCGTGGACGCGTTGATCTAAGGAGAACCCCCGATGGCCGCTACGCACGAGGTCGTCAACCAGGCGCCGCTGCGCGCCGGAGTCAACGAGTACACCGGCCACACCGCACTGGTCGAAGCCGTGCAGGCGTTCGGCGGCGGCTGGGCGAGCGAGGCACTCACCGAGGCCGGCGCCCTGGTAGGAACCGCGGACTTTCAGCACGATGCGGAACTGGCCAATACCTACACCCCCGTGCTGCGCACGCACGACCGGTGGGGCAACCGCGTCGACGACGTCGAGTTCCACCCCGCCTATCACCGGATCATCGGCGACGCGCTGCGCCACGGCGCGCACACCAGCTGCTGGGCCGACCCGCGCGTTGGGGCGCATGTCGCCCGCGCAGCGATGTTCATGCAGTTCAGCCAGATCGAACCCGGCCACGCCTGCCCGGTGAGTATGACGCACGCCGTCGTTCCGTCGCTGCAGATCGATCCGGTGCTGGCCGCGCAATGGCTTCCGCGGGTGTACTCGCGGGAATACAGCCACGATCTGGGCGCCGCGAGCGGAGCGAGCGGGCCCGATGGATACAGCGCCGGAGACAAGCCGTCAGCGACCTTCGGTATGGCGATGACGGAGAAGCAGGGCGGCTCAGATGTGCGGGCCAACACCACGCGCGCCATCGAGCAATCCGATGGCAGCTATCTGATCACCGGACACAAGTGGTTCTGCTCGGCGCCCCAGTCCGATGCCTTCCTGGTGCTGGCCCAGACGGAGCCGTCGGCGCCCCGATCTGGCCGATCAAGCAATGTCACCTGCTTCCTGGTGCCCCGCGTGCTGCCCGACCGGAGCCGGAACGTCTTCCGGATCCAGCGACTCAAAGACAAGCTGGGCAACAAGTCGAACGCCTCCAGCGAGATTGAGTTCGACCAGACCCTCGGCTGGCGGCTCGGCGACGAGGGGGCAGGTGTGCGCACCATCATCGAGATGGTCAATCAGACCCGCCTGGACTGCATCCTGGGTAGCGCCGCGGGCATGCGACAGTCCGTCGCCGAGGCAGCCTGGCACACCCGCCACCGATCCGCGTTCGGTGCCACCCTGATCGATCAGCCCGCGATGACCGCGGTGATCGCCGACCTCCCGGTGGAAGCCGAAGCGGCCACCTGGACAGCGATGCGCCTGGCCGCCGCCTACGACGACGACACCGACGAGTCCGTGGCCTTCCGGCGGCTGGCCACGGCGGTGGGGAAATACTGGGTGTGCAAACGCGGCCCAGGGCACGCCTACGAGGCCCTCGAATGCCTGGGCGGCAACGGATACACCGAGACCGGTTTCCCCCTGGCGCGTCGCTACCGGGAGCAGCCGGTGATGGCCGTGTGGGAGGGCTCGGGCAATGTGATCGCCCTGGACGTGCTGCGCGCAATGATGCGCGATCCGGCGTCGGTGGCGGCCGTTGACGCCGAGTTCGAGCGTGCACTCGGTCAGTACCGAGCCTACGACCTGCACGTGGAGGCCACCCGGAAGCTGATCGCCGCGGCGGCCGCCGATCCGGGAAATGCGCCGGCGTGCGCACGCAAACTCACCGAGTCGATGGCCCTTGCCCTGGCTGGCGCGGTGCTCATAGAGCAGGCGCCGGACACGGTGACCGAGGCTTTCCTGGCCGGCCGCATCGTCGACCCGGGCCACTTGTACGGCACGCTCGAGCCGACTCTCGACCTCGCCGGTATCGCCGCCCGCGCCTGATCTTTCGCTGGCTGAGCTTGTCGAAATCAACCCCAGAAACAGACCGTTAACCGCCGATGGTCCTCCGTAACACTGCCGAAACGCGCATGCGCGACTTCGGGAAACCTGGCCGCGTCACAGTCTTCTCACACGCCGACAACAGGCGTAGATGAGGAGGTTCCACCGTGACTACGGCGCTACCCGACAGCGTTTTCGGCACATTCGACACCGGCGACACCGCCTGGGTCCTGATCAGCGCGGCCCTGGTGCTGTTGATGACCCCCGGTCTCGCGTTCTTCTACGGCGGTTTGTGCCGTGGCAAGTCTGTTCTGAACATGATGATGATGTCCTTCGGCGCGATGGCCTCAGTGGCGGTCGTCTACGTTCTGTTCGGCTTCTCGATGTCCTTCGGCAATACCCTGACCGGCGGCGACAGCATCGGCGGAATCTTCTCGAACCCGTTTGCCCTGTTCGGCTCGGACCAACTGACCGCCACCCGCGAGGTGGGCGGCACAACCGAAGTGGTGATGTGGCCCGACACCGGCATCCCGGCGATCGCGTTCATGGCCTTCCAGCTCACCTTCGCGGTGATTACCGTGGCCCTGATCAGCGGTGCGATCGCCGAGCGGGCCAAGTTCTCCACGTGGATGGTCTTCAGTGTGCTCTTCGTGACGGCTGTCTACCTGCCGCTGGCCCACATGGTGTGGGGCGGCGGGCTGCTGTCGGGGTCAGCCGATGGTATCGCCGCCAAGATGTTCGGCACCCAGGACGGGGGAGCGGCCGTGGCGCCGATCGACTTCGCCGGCGGCACCGTGGTGCATATCAACGCTGGCATTGCGGCGCTGATCCTCGCGATCGTGATCGGCAAGCGCCTCGGCTTCGGGAAGACCGCCTACCGCCCGCACAACATCCCGTTCGTCATGCTCGGTGCTGCGCTGCTGTGGTTCGGCTGGTTCGGGTTCAACGCCGGCTCGGCACTGGCCGCCGACGCCACCGCCGCCATGGTGTGGGTCAACACCACCGCCGCCGCCGCGGCCGCGATCATCGGCTGGCTCGCCGTCGAGTACTTCCGCGACGGACACGCCACCAGCGTTGGTGCGGCCTCGGGCATTGTCGCAGGTCTAGTCGCCATCACCCCGGCGTGCGGTGCCCTGACCCCGCTCGGATCGCTGGCCCTGGGCGTTGTCGCCGGTGCCCTGTCGGCGCTCGCGATCGGACTCAAGAGCCGCTTCGGCTTTGACGACTCGCTCGATGTGGTGGGTGTGCACTTGGTCTCCGGCTTGTGGGGCACCGTGGCGATCGGCCTGCTGGCCAAGGATACCGGGGTCTTCTACGGTCACGACTTCAAGCAACTGGCCGTGCAGACGGTGATCGCCCTGGTCGCGCTCGCCTACACCGCGGTCCTGACCACCATCATCGCGTTCGCGCTGAAGCCGTTGGGCTGGCGCGTCGACCGGGAGGCCGAGGCCGTGGGCATCGACCAGGCCGAGCACGCGGAAACCGCTTACGAGCCGGTCTGACGACCGCGCCTTAGGCTGAAAATCTCACAGAGAAGGGTCTACCCATGAAGCTGATTACCGCCATCATCAAGCCGTTCACGTTGGAGGATGTCAAGTCCGGACTGGAACAACTCGGCATCGTCGGCATGACGGTCAGCGAAGTCCAAGGCTACGGCAGGCAGAAGGGTCACACCGAGGTCTACCGCGGTGCCGAATACGCCGTCGACTTCGTGCCGAAGGTTCGCGTGGAAGTGGTGGTCGACGACGACGACGTCGACCGAGTGGCCGACGCGATCGTCGAGGCGGCGCGCACCGGCAAGATCGGGGACGGCAAAGTGTGGACCACCCCGGTCGAATCAGTAATCCGGGTGCGGACCGGTGAACGCGGCACCGAGGCTCTCTGAACCGCCCCGCGGGCCAGCGCGATCCCTCGCGTCGGCCCGCGCGGCGGTTCTGGAGAGCTTTCCGTCCGACCAACTCGCTGGCCGTCCGTTGCGCGCCGCCCTCACCGCCGCCTACGAATTGTGGCTTGTCGACCGCGCCCACGAACTGGGGATCGGTCCGGGCAGTGGCTACGCCATCGTCGCCGTGGGCGCCCTGGGGCGTCGCGAGACGGTACCTGGTTCGGATCTGGACCTGATTCTGCTCCATGAGGACCGGTACCAGGAACGGCTCGCCGACCTCGCTGACGGACTCTGGTATCCGATCTGGGACGCCCGGATTGGACTCGATCACAGCGTCAAGACCCTCCCGGACGCACTACGGGCCGCGCGGGAGGAACCGACCGCCGCGCTGGGCCTGCTGGATGCACGCTTCATCGCCGGCGACGACGATCTGGCCGCCCTGATGGTCGACTCGGTGCGCAATCTGTGGCGGATCGAAGCCAGGCTGCGGCTGCCCGACGTGTTGCGCATCACCCGGGAGCGGTGGAAGCGGTCCGGCGACAATGCGCAGCGCGCGCAACCCGACCTGAAGAACGGACGCGGCGGCTTGCGCGATGTGCAGTTGCTCAATGCGCTGGCGCTGGCCCAACTCACTGACGGCCTCACCCGTTTGCGGGCCGACGAGCCAGACACTCCGGTGTCGCTCGCCTACGCCCGGCTGCTCGATGTGCGCACGCAGCTGCACTTGGTGACCGGCCGTGGCCGCGACCTGGTAGTTCCCGAGGACGCGACCGACCTGGCCGACGCATTGGGCCTGGACGACCGGTTCGCCCTTGCGGGTTTGCTCAGCGACGCGGCGCGCACCGTGGACTTCGCGGTCCAGACCGGTATTCGTACCGCCGAAAACGCTATCGGTAAACGCGGCCTCGCCCGGCTACGGCGGCTACCGACGCGCAAACCCCTCGATGAGGGCGTCGTACAGCACGACGGCGAGGTGGCGTTGGCCCGTTCGGCAATCCCGAGCCAGGACGCGGGTCTAGTTTTCCGGGTTGCCGCGGCGGCCGCGCGCCACGATCTACCGATCAATGGTCCGGCTCTGGAACGGCTCGCCCGATATGCACCCGAACCGACCATTCCGTGGACCACCGAGCCGCTCGACGACCTGCTCGTACTGCTCTCGTCCGGTGCGCCGACGGCCCGGACCATAGAGGCCCTCGACCGGATTGGCTTGTGGGACAAGATCTTTCCCGAATGGGACCACATTCGGGACCTCGCGCCGCGCGACCCTGTGCACACTTGGACGGTTGATCGCCACTCCATTGAGACGGTGATCAACACGGCCGCGTTGACCACCAGTGTGTCCCGACCGGACCTGTTGCTGCTCGGCGCGCTGTTCCACGACATCGGCAAAGGCCGCGATGGCGATCACAGTGAGATCGGTGCCGACATCGTCACCGGCATCGGACGTCGGCTCGGGCTGTGGCCCGACGACGTGGCACTGCTGACCGCGATGGTCCGCCACCACCTGCTATTGCCCGCGGTGGCCACCCGCCGCGATCCGACCGACCCGGGGGTGGTCGCCGAAGTAGCGCAGACGCTCGGGCACAGCCGGGTGCTGACGGAACTGCTTGGGGCGTTGGCCCAGGCCGACGGCCGAGCCACCGGGAGCGGCATGTGGAGCGACTGGCGCGCTGGCATGGTGGCTGCGCTGACCGCGCGGGTCCTGGACGTGATCGGCGGCGCCGAGTTTGCGGCCCCTGATCGGCTCACCGATGATCAGCGGGCGCTCGGCGCCGAAGGCGGAATGCAGGTGCGCCTGGCCGCGGGGCCTGGGCCCACCACATATCTGGCCACCGTGGTTGCCCCGGATCGGCACGGGCTGCTGTCGGTGATGGCCGCGGTGCTGGCCTCATCCGGGCTCGCCGTGCACAGTGCGCAGGTCCGGTCGCATGCCAACCATGCGGTGAACACCTTCGTCGTCGTGCCAGTCTTCGGCGGGCCGCCCGACGTGCAGGTGTTGCGGCAGCGGTTGCGCAATGCGTTGGAAGGGCGGATCGATGTCGTCGCCGACTTGCCCACGAATGCGGAATTGCCTGCGCCGCTCGCGCCGCCGCGGGCCACCTGGGTCGACGATGCGGCCGCCGGTGCGCTCTTGCTCGAGGTGCGTGCCGCCGATCGGCCGGGTCTGCTGGCCCGGCTCAGCCAGGTCCTCGAACGCCACCGTGCCGACATCGTGTGGGCCACCGTGACGACCCTCGGTTCGACCGTCATCGACACCTTCAGTCTGCGGCTGCCGCGTGATACCCCCGGGTTGCGCACGGACCTGGTCACTGCGGTGCTGCGTGTCTGCCCGGCCCCCGCGGCGTCCGCGGAGCAAAGGGTGGAAAGATAGGGGAATGTTCGAATCCCTCTCCGATCGGTTGACAGGTGCCCTCAAAGATTTGCGGGGCAAGGGGCGGCTGACCGACGCCGACATCGACTCGACCGCGCGAGAGATCCGGCTGGCCTTACTCGATGCCGACGTCTCACTGCCGGTCGTGCGGACCTTCATCGCGCGGATCAAGACGCGCGCTAAAGGCCACGAGGTCTCCGGTGCGCTGAACCCGGCGCAGCAGATCGTCAAGATCGTCAACGAGGAACTCGTCGAAATCCTCGGCGGTCAGACGCGGCGGATCGCGCTGGCAAAGAACCCGCCGACGGTCATCATGCTGGCGGGCCTGCAGGGTGCGGGTAAGACGACGCTGGCCGGAAAGCTCGCCAACTACCTGGTCAAGCAAGGACATACGCCCATTCTGGTGGCCTGCGACCTGCAGCGTCCGGGGGCCGTGCAGCAGTTGGAGATCGTCGGCGAGCGCGCCGGTGTCCCGGTGTATTCCCCACATCCGGGTACCTCCGTCGGTGGCGAGGGGGATCTCGGCGTCGACGGTTCGGAAGATCCGGTCGCGGTGGCCCGCGGCGGCGTCGAGCACGCCCGCGACAAGCAGTACGACGTGGTCATCATCGACACTGCAGGCCGCTTGGGCATCGACGACGTCCTGATGCGGCAGGCCGCCGACATCCGCGATGCGACCGACCCCGACGAAGTTCTGTTCGTTTTGGACGCGATGATCGGCCAGGACGCGGTCGCCACCGCGCAGTCCTTCGCCCAAGGCGTCGACTTCACCGGCGTCGCACTGACCAAACTCGACGGCGATGCGCGCGGCGGCGCCGCGCTCTCGGTCCGGGAGATCACCGGCCGGCCGATCATGTTTGCCTCGACCGGAGAGAAGCTCGACGAGTTCGACGTCTTCCACCCCGACCGCATGTCCAGCCGCATTCTCGGCATGGGTGATGTGCTGTCGTTGATCGAGCAGGCCGAACAGCATTGGGATGTCGCCGAAGCCGAAAAAGCCGCCGAGAAGATCAGCCAGGGCGAACTGACGCTGGAGGACTTTCTCGAGCAGATGCTGATGATCCGCAAGATGGGCCCGATCGGGAACTTGCTGGGCATGCTGCCCGGCGCCGGCGATATGAAAGATGCGTTGTCGCAGGTTGACGACTCCCAGCTCGATAAACTGCAGGCGATCATCCGCGGCATGACCCCGGGCGAGCGGGCCGATCCGAAGATCATCAACGCCTCCCGCCGCATCCGGATCGCCAACGGTTCCGGTGTCACCGTGACCGATGTGAACCAGCTGGTGGACCGCTTCTTCGCAGCCCGCAAGATGATGTCGCAGATGTCCGGGAGGATGGGCTTAGGCGGCGGTGGTATGAGTCGGCGTGCCAAAAAAGGCAAGAAGGGCGCCAAGGGTCGCAAAGGCAAGGGGCGTGGTCCGACGCAGGCCAAGGGCATGCCCGGGATGGGCCTGCCCGGCATGGGTGGCATGCCCGGGCTGCCGCCTGGTCTGGACCTGTCACAGATGCCGCCCGGCCTGGACCAGTTGCCGCCCGGTCTGGATGGCATCGACCTGTCCGGCCTGAAGTTCCCGAAGAAGTAACCGTCAGTATCAGGGAGGTAGCGGTGAGCCTGGCCGAGCACTACCGCGGCATCGATCCCTTTACCGGCGCGTCACTGGACCTCTGGGTCGAGGGTGGGCGCATCTCGACGTCGCCGGTGGCTGGTGCCACCACCGTCGCCGACGGTGGATGGCTCGTACCGGGTCTGGTGGACGCGCACAATCATGTCGGTATCGCGCCGGGGCTGGGCGTCACTACCGAACAGGCGCGGGCGTTCGCCTATCAGGATGCCAAGGCCGGGACGCTGCTGATCCGCGAGGTCGGATCGCCCGTGGACACGCACCCGCTGGACGACGATCGGCGCTGCCCGCGTTTCCTGCGAGCTGGCAAACACATTGCCCGGCCTAAGCGATACCTGCGGGACTACGGCGTCGAGCTCGACGACCCCGGCACCCTCGCCGAGGAGGTGCGCCGCCAAGCAGCAGCCGGCGACGGCTGGGTGAAGTTGGTCGGGGACTGGATCGATCGTGACGCCGGCGACCTCGCCCCGCTGTGGACGCGCGGGCAACTGGATGCGGCGGTGGCCGCTGCGCACGAGTCGGGTGCGCGGATCACCGCGCACGTCTTCGGGTACGACGCCCTCCCGGACATCATCGGCGCCGGATTCGACTCGATCGAGCACGGTACTGGTCTCACCCCGGATCTGGTGGAGGAAATGGTCGAGCGCGATATCGCGCTGGTTCCGACGCTCATCCAGGTGGAGAATTTTCCGGGTATCGCCGACGGTGCCGACCGCTTCCCGGCTTATCAGGCCACTATGCGCAAGCTGTATGCCAGCGCGGGGGGCGTCTACGGCGCGGCCCGCGAGGCCGGCGTGGCGATCTATGCTGGCACCGATGCGGGCGGGTTTGTCGGGCACGGCCGCATCGTCGACGAGATCGAGGCCCTGAACGGTATCGGGTTGTCACCACTCGAGGCGCTGGCTGCGGCATCGACGGCGGCGCGCGACTGGCTCGGAGTCGACGGCCTCGCCGACGGTGCCCGCGCCGACTTCCTGGTGCTCGATGCCGATCCGGCCCACGACCTGTCGACCCTGCGTCGCCCCACCCACATCGTCTGCTCCGGAGAAAACCTGCTCTGACCTCGGCGGGGATGCTCGACGGTGATTCGCCGGTCAGACGAGCCGGGCGACGCCGAGCCCGATGAGCAACACCGTCACCAACCAGCCGGCGCCCTTGGCGACCCGCTCCTGATTGGCGCGAGCTTTGGCGAAAACCCGGCCGATCCACGACTGCGGGCGGTGGCGCACCACGCCCAGGGACAGGCCGGCCAGCAGTGGCAGGCTCAGCGCCACGGTCGCATAGGCGAGCAGGCCGAGGTATCGCTCGGCCACCGGGATGCCGCTCGTGGACAGCACGGCGAGGCCCGCGAAGAACGGCACCGAGGTGACCGACTGGACCAGTCCCAGCAGAAAGCCGACGCCCACGGTCATCCAGGACGGCGTCTTCAGCGGTGTGAGAATACGTTCGACCATCTTCGACGAGTCGCCGCCCCGGAGGGTCAGGTACGCCGTGACCAGACCGGTCAGAATTAGCAAGATGGCAAAGATCGGGGAGTCGAGGACCATTTCGACGATGCTCTTGAGCCCGTCGAACGCCAGCAGCACGATCAGCGATAACACCAGCACGCCGAGCCAGTCGCCCAGCAACAGCAGGAAGGCGATCGGCCGGTACTTTCCAGGCGGGAGCATCATCGCCATCGCGACGAGGACGCCGATCAGCAAGACATTGACCGCATCCACGAAGGCATAGGCAAGGGCGTTAAGCATGAGTGTCCGCTCTCCGTTCCTCGTCTGATGTCCTGCCGCAGGGCGATTGCCCGGCGGTCGAGAGTCTATCGGCTGACGCGTCCCAGATCCGAAACCGCCCGTGAACCGACGCGGGTTTGAGGTGGGTGCGGCGGATCTGGCAGAATAAGGCGCTGGTTCGCCGGATCGGTTATGTACCGACCGGCGGTCACCCCATCAGAGATCGCAAAACCGGGCTCGCCGACAATGGGCGGGTCGCTGAATTGCGCAGTGACAAAAGGACACGACACATGGCTGTCAAGATCAAGCTGACCCGGCTGGGCAAGATCCGCAACCCGCAGTACCGCATCATCGTCGCCGACTCGCGCACCCGCCGCAATGGCCGCGCCATCGAGACTCTCGGCAAGTACCACCCGAAGGAGGAGCCCTCGCTGATCGAGGTCGACTCTGAGCGTGCGCAGTACTGGCTGAGCGTTGGCGCGCAGCCGACCGAGCCGGTGCTGGCCATCCTGAAGATCACCGGGGACTGGCAGAAGCACAAGGGCCTGCCGGGCGCCGAGGGCACCCTGAAGGTCGCGGCGCCGAAGATTCCTAAGCAGGAACTGTTCGCCGCTGCCCTGGCCGCCGCCGAGAACGAGCCGACCGTCGCGGCCACCACCGCGAAGAAGAAGGCCGTGAAGCAGGCCGAGAAGGTCGCTGCCAAGGCGGACGCCGAGGATAAGGCGACCGCGTCGAAGGCTCCGGAGAGCGCTGAGCCGGTCACCGAGGCTGTTGCCGAGGACCTGGCCGCCGACGGCGAGACCCTGGCCGAGGCGGAGAAGGCCGCCGACAAGTGAGTGCCGTCATCGCTGACGCCGTCGACCATCTGGTTCGCGGCATCGTCGCCAATCCGGACGAGGTGCGGGTCGAGCTGATCACCGGCCGCCGCGGCCGGATGATCGAGGTGCACGTCAACCCCGAGGATCTCGGCAAAGTGATCGGCCGCAACGGCCGTACCGCTACCGCGCTGCGGACCCTGGTCGCCGGTGTCGGCGGCCGCGGGATGCGCGTCGATATCGTCGACACCGACCGCTGATCCGCGCCGCCACGATGGATCTGGTGATCGGCCGGGTTGTCAAAACCCACGGCGTGCGAGGTGAACTCGTGGTGAATGTGCGCACCGACGATCCCGGCGAGCGATTCGCCGTCGGGACCGTCCTGCGCGGCCGCGCCCCACAAGGTGGCGGCGAAAAGAATTACACGGTGACAGCCGCCC
>NZ_JBAQWU010000473.1:0-5048 GCF_049299075.1 Gordonia sp. (in: high G+C Gram-positive bacteria) | reverse complement strand
CTCGCCGGCGCCGAGGCAGTTAGCCTCTGGCACGGGGACGCCGACTTGAAGGGCGTCGACGCCGTCGTCGTTCCGGGCGGTTTCAGCTACGGCGACTACCTGCGGTGCGGGGCGATTGCCAAGTTTGCCCCGGTCATGGGCGAAGTGATCGCGGCCGCTCAGCGCGGTATGCCGGTGCTGGGCATCTGCAACGGCTTCCAGATTCTCTGCGAGGCCGGACTGCTGCCGGGTGCGCTCACCCGCAACGAGGGCTTGCACTTCATCTGCCGTGATCAGTGGCTGCGCGTGGAGAACAACCAGACCGCGTGGACCACCCGATACGAGGCTGGGGCCGACATCCTGATCCCACTCAAGTCGGGTGAGGGCCGGTACGTCGCCGCCGACCGCAAGCTTGAAGAACTCAAGGGTGAAGGCCGCATCGTCTTCACCTACGCGGGTGACAACCCGAACGGCAGCCAGCTCGACATCGCCGGTATTACGAACGAGACCGGTCGGGTCGTCGGACTGATGCCGCACCCGGAGCACTCGATCGAGGCGCTCACCGGTCCGAGTGATGACGGACTGGGCCTGTTCTACTCGGCCATCGACTCGGTGCTCGCGAGCGTCTGACGCCCGCGTCGATGCCGGACATGATCGCCACCTCCGCGTCCGCCGAGGGGCTCGGTGCGTTCATCGATGCCTCGCCCTCCCCATTCCACGTGTGCGCGACGGTGGCCGCCGAACTCGAGGCCGCTGGCTACGTGCGCCTCGACGAGACGCGGCCCTGGGCTGGCGACGTCGACGGCCGCCGGTACGTGATTCGCGGTGGTTCGCTGATCGCCTGGGACGGTGGGGATTGTGCGTCTCCGGTGCGCCCGCTGCGCATCGTCGGCGGTCACACCGACAGCCCCAACCTGCGGGTTAAACAACATCCGGATCGGCGTAGCGCCGACCTGGCGACGGTGGCGCTGGAGCCGTACGGCGGGGCATGGCTGAACTCCTGGTTGGACCGTGATCTCGGATTGTCGGGACGGCTGGCCTACGACGACGACGGTGCCGTGTCGTATGCGCTGGTGCAGATTGACGAGCCGGTGCTGCGGGTGCCGCAGTTGGCGATCCACCTGTCTGAAGATCGCAAGGGCGTGCACCTGGATCCGCAGCGCCACGTCGACGCCATCCGGGGGGTGGCCGACGCCGAGCCGCTGATCGACTGGGTCGCAGCGCGCGCCGGGCTGGCACCGGGACGCGTGCTCGGCTGGGAGCTGATGACGCACGATCTGGCGCCGTCCCAGCTGATCGGCACCGACCGCGAGCTGCTGAGCGCGCCGCGGCTGGACAACCAGGGCACGTGCTACGCCGGCCTGCGGGCGCTGCTCGACGCTGAGCGCGGCGCGCAGATCCCCATGCTGGCGCTCTTTGATCACGAGGAGGTCGGCTCTGGCTCCGAACGCGGTGCGGCGTCGGACTTCCTGGTGACCGTGTGCGAGCGGCTCGTCACCGGCCTCGGGGGCAGCCGCGAGGAGTTCTTCGCGGTGCTGGCCGCGAGTTTCCACGTCTCCGGCGATATGGCGCACGCCACCCATCCGAACTATCCGGACCGGCACGAGCCGGGCCACCGGATCGCCGTCGGGGGCGGGCCGGTGCTCAAGGTGAACCAGAATTTGCGCTACGCCTCCGACGCGATCGGTGAGGCCGAGTTCGCGCTGGCGTGTCGACGCGCCGGGGTGCCGCTGCAGCGCTACGTGCACCGCGCCGACCTGCCCTGCGGCAGCACCATCGGCCCACTCACTGCCACCCGCACCGGTGTGCGGACCGTCGACGTCGGCGCTCCGCAGCTGGCTATGCACAGCGCTCGCGAGTTGATGGGGGCCGCCGACGTCCCGATGTACTCGGCCGCCCTGCAGGCTTTCCTCGCCGGCTAGGCACACCTCTCGCGGTCGAAGTCAGCTTCTGCTGTCGGACCTGGTTCGCGCTGTCGGAATAGTCCGGCCGCGGGAACCCACTCCGGCCACGGGAAGGCGACCGTGCGGATCGACCGCGCGGATCAGTGGACGAGCCCGAAATGCTTGAGCCAGCGCTGAACCATCGGCACGACGGCACCGGATTCGAGGTCGCGCCACAGCCAGCGCACCACCATCAGGCCGAGTTCGCGGAGCTGATCCTCACGGTCCTTCTCGCGGACGACGATGTCGGTGGCGGTCTCGCCATCGCGCAGGAATTGGCGCCCGTACTTGAGGTGTCCGTCGAACTCGCCCACCAGGCGCGCCGACCAATCGAAGTCCACGCGGGCCTGGCGGGTGCGGCACTGATAGGTCCGCTGCAGTGCGGGGAGCGGCAGGTTGGCGAGAATGAACTGCGCGCGGCTCCACGATTCGCCCACCGACTCCGAGCTACCGTCGGCGACGGCCAGGGCGCGTCGCGCGACAGTGATGCCCTTGCGGCGCCGGGCGGACAGTTCGGTCGTCAACTCGTCGGCGGTGGCACCGAGTCGGAGGGCGCCGTCGAGGGCGGTGAGAGCCTGCGCGAAGCCGCCGAGGCACGCCAGGTCGACGGCGGTCCGCGCCAGCGAGGTGACCCGGATGTCGTCAATAGTCGTCGTCGTCTCGGGATCGGCGAGGCCCGCGTGAATGTGCCGCTGATGGCGCTTGTGCCCACCGCTTGTTGAGCGGCTGAGCAGGTGCACCGCGGTGAGGTCGGCTTTGAGTAGCGGTAGTCGGTGCACGGCGGCGGCAGATTGGTGGGACAACACCGGGGCTTCCTTGCCGAGGTCGGCGGTCCCGAAGGCGACGCACCGATAGCGATACCGGACATCGCCGCGTGTCGGCCCCGTGGGCAGGGACTGCGCAGGGAGGTAGGCGCCGTAGCCGAGACGGACGAGCTCGCCCGCGCTGACCTCGGTCGCCAGGTGATCGTCGGTCAGCCCGTACCGCAGGACCGTCGTGCGACGCAGGATTCCGTGTGAGTCGAGGGGAGCTTCCATGGTCCTTAGACGCACGGAACGTCGATCCGGTTCCACGCCACGCCGGGGAAGCGTGGAAGTTTCCCGGCCACGGGCGGTCGAAGTTTTGTCCCGCTGTCGGACCTCGCTCCCGCTGTCGGCATATTCCGGCCGCGGGAACGGACTCCGGCCGCGGGAACGGACTCCGGCCGCGGGAACCGAATCTGGCCGCGGGGGCCTCAGGTGGTGGTGGGCTGCAAGACGATGAGTTCGGAGCCCTGGATCAAAGCGATGTAGCCGTTGACATTGAGGACCGGACCGGCGATTTCTCGGTTCCATGCGATGGTGCCGGTTTCGGCGTTGATGGCGCTGAGCGTGTCGCCGCTGGCGAACACCGCCGTGGTCGCGTGGCTGCCCACGCAAGACATCACGTCGAGTTTGCCGTTGGGGTCGCCGGCTTCAGGGGCCGGGAGGGTGCCCAGTTCGGCGCCGTCGGCGAGGGTAAAGAAGCGGCGGGTGCGGTCTTTCATGGCGACCGCGACCAGGGTGCCGCACGGCCGCGTGTGCACCTTGGAGAGTTCCGGGTCGACCAGATTCCACCGGCCCTCACCGGTCGTCGGGTCCACCACTTCGTAGTGGCCGGAGGCGGCCATGATTTGTGTGGGACCGACGCCGGTGAGCACTGGAAGGATCGCGGCACCGCTCAGCACCGTCATACTCTCCGCGGTGCGCACCGACTGGCCGGACACCGCGCGGGCCACGCCGGTGCGCGGGTAAATCTCGACGCGCTGGCTTCCGGAGGCGGTTCGGACGGCGAGTACACCCTGCGGATACACCCGCAGGTCGCACTGCGCGCAGCTGAGGATGTCGTGACCGTTCTCCGGATCGAGGACGAATCCGCGCCCGTCGGCGCTGGTGACAGTGAGGATGTCGTCGATCACGGAGGCGGTGGCCGCTGCGGAGAAGATGCGGTTCCACACGGTACGGCCGGTCGGAGTGCGGAGGCTGGCCAGGCGCCCGCCCTGGGTGATGCGTAAGAAGTTGATCCCGACAGCGGTGACCGACACGGTGTCGTCCAGTGCGCCGGCCGGCTGGGGTGTGCCGTCCTGGTCGATCACATAGAAACCGTCGGGTCGCTTGCCGAGTTTGATAGCGCAGCCGACCTGGCGGGCGGTGTTGATCGCGCAGTCGCCGAGGCCCACGTCGACCGGTGCAGGCCAGCGCTGTACGCCGCTGCGTCCGTCGAGCAGGACTATCGAACGCCCCAAACCGTTGGGATAGGAGAGCAGCCAGTCGTCGCCGTCGCTGTCGGCCAACGCGACCGGCCCTGTTCCGTAGTCCGGCAGGTCCGCATCGCTGATCGACCACGCCGGAGCGGGCTCGCTGGAGTAATCACGCAGGGCGCCGGCCGTGCCAGGAGACGACGGTGGGCCGCCGCCCCAGAGGACGACACCGGCACTGACGAATAGGAGCAGTGCGCCGACGACGGCGACCGCGGCCATTCCCGGCCGCCGGCCGCTGGGGAAATCCGAGCGCGACATGGCGTTCAGTCTTGCACGGGAGTTCGCTCACGGCGTAGGCGGTGGGGAACATCGCTGCGCCATGCGACGTTGACTCGTACGACCACTACAGTGGACATGAATGGCTCGCTGCCGGGGCCAGCAACACAAGGAGCACAATGTTCGAACGGTTTACCGACCGCGCTCGCCGAGTCGTCGTACTCGCGCAAGAAGAAGCGCGGATGCTCAATCACAACTACATCGGCACCGAACACATCCTTCTGGGTCTGATCCACGAAGGTGAGGGCGTCGCGGCGAAGGCACTGGAGTCCCTCGGCATCTCCCTGGAGGCCGTGCGCAGCCAGGTCGAGGAGATCATCGGACAGGGCCAGCAGGCGCCGTCCGGCCACATTCCCTTCACGCCGCGCGCCAAAAAGGTGTTGGAGCTGAGTTTGCGCGAGGCGCTGCAGCTGGGCCACAACTACATCGGCACCGAGCACATCCTGCTCGGCTTGATTCGCGAGGGCGAGGGCGTTGCCGCCCAGGTCCTGGTGAAGCTGGGCGCGGACCTCAACAGCGTGCGCCAGCAGGTCATTCAGCTGCTGTCGGGCTACCAGGGCAAGGAGCCGGAG
>NZ_JBAQWU010000472.1:0-2122 GCF_049299075.1 Gordonia sp. (in: high G+C Gram-positive bacteria) | reverse complement strand
CGTTGGTGCAGCAACCGGAGCCGGAGCAGCGGCCGGAGCCGCCGCGGCGGCGGACGCCGGGGCGGCCGGGGCCTCCTCCACCAGGTCGGCTTCCGGTTCCACGCCAGCGTCCTGCGCGGTCAGCAGGTCGAAGTCGCTCTCCGCGTTGACCACCTCGACGGCGGCGGTGGCGTAGTCGGGCAGCTTCAGCGTGTTCCGGGCCAGACCCACCAGCGTCGGGGCATTCTTGACGCCGACCTCGACAAAGCGCTGCGTACCGAGACCCCCGTGCTCGGGGGCGGCCAGCAGCAGGTCCTGCGTCTCGATCCAGCGCACCGGGCTGGCGAACTGCCAGGCCAGCAACTCGATCAACAGCACCCGGGTCAGCGCGGACGGACGTTGCGACCAGGACTCCCAGTCGGCGAGCACCGCCTCGAGCGGCTCGGCAGGCACCAGATCAGCGATCTCCTGGACGAAGTCACGCTCCAGGTTGAACAGACGCGGCACCAGGTTCGGGATGTAGCGGCCCACCAGGATCGCTGGATCGATGTGTTCGGGCAGGAGGCCTTCGAGCTTGCCACGGAACTCCGGAACGCCAGCGCGCAGCACCGTCGAATGGAACGGCACGTCGATGCCGGGGACCAGGATGAACGCTCGTTTGCCACCGAATTCGGCGACCCGACGCTCGATCTCGCTCTCCAGCGCTTCCAGACCCCGGACCGTGCCGGCGATCGCATACTGCGAGCCGCGCAGGTTGAGGTTGACCACCTCCAGGAACTCCCCGGCGGACGCACCGATTCCGTCGACGAAGCCGATGACGTCGGCGTCGTCGAGCCCGAACTGGCTCGGCCGGATGGCGGCCATACGGTAGTCACTACGCCCCTGGGCGTCGCGCGGCACCAGGTGGTGCATGGCGCTACCGCGCTGGAAGACGACCTCCAGGACTGCTTCCAGCGGCAGTACGCCAGCGCAGGCAGCCAATGCGTTGTACTCGCCGACCGAGTGGCCGCAGGTGATGGCTCCCTCGACGAAGCCACCGGCCTCACGCAGTTCGGCCACTTCGACGCAACCCAGCGTCGCCATCGCGACCTGAGTGAACTGCGTCAGGAAGAGCACGCCGTCGGGATGGTGGTAGGTCACTCCGCCAGCGACCAGCGTCGTCGGGTTGTCGCGGACGACCGCGAGAATCGAGAATCCCAGCGCCTCCCGAGTGTGGGCGTCGGCGCGGTCCCAAACCTCGCGGGCGGCCTTGGAGCGGGACCGGGCAGCCAGGCCCATACCCTTGCTCTGAATGCCCTGTCCGGGGAATGCGTAGACGGTGCGCGGTGCGGCGAGCAGCGCACTCGCGGCCATCACCAGATCGTCACCGACCTTGGCGGTCACCTCGATCACGTCACGTCCAGCGTCCATGCCGACGCGATCGACGCGGATGGCGATCTCGTCGCCGAGCCGGACCATGCCGAGGAAACGGGCGGTCCAGCCCTCGATGGCACGCGGCGACGGCACCGGATTGTCCAGGTCTGCGGCAGTCACCACCTGCTGAGCGGCGGCCGACAGCCACATTCCGTGCACGATCGGCTCGCCCAGACCGGCCAGCTTCGCCGCCAGCGCATCGGTGTGGATCGGGTTGCGGTCGCCGGAGACCACCGCGAAACCGGTCATGTCGGCCGGCGCGGTCACCTGCGCGGTGCGCACATGCTTACGGGCACCGGTGCGCTCATCGGTCGCGGCGCCCCCGGCGCGCGGCGGATCGGCAAGCTCGCCGTCGCCGAGACGACCACGGATCGCGAACCGCTCGGACAGGGTCGCCACGACGCCCCCCGAACCTGCCTCGCTCCCCGAGCCTGCTTCGCTCCCTGAGCTTGTCGAAGGGTCAACCAGATCCACGGTCACTTCCACCACGCGCCCCACGGAGCTGTCGTAGACGTCACCGAGCCGGGCGGTCACGACCAGATCGGTATCAACCGCCGGGATCTGTCCGGTGAGGGTGACTGCGTGGTCGAGATGGACCAGGTCGAGCAGACCTTCCACGACCGGTACGCCTGCTGCGGTTCGCGCCGCGCCGAGCACGGAGAAGACCGCGGGCCAGCAAGCCGTGACCAAGGTATCCGGCAGGGCGAAGCCGAGCGGGGAGGCCGGGGTG
>NZ_JBAQWU010000471.1:0-4055 GCF_049299075.1 Gordonia sp. (in: high G+C Gram-positive bacteria) | reverse complement strand
GTCGCCGGCTTCGCGCGGCGGGTTACCGCCGGCGGACTTGCCGACGACGGAGCTCACGGTGAGCAGCGCAAGCGTGCGCTGCGTCGAGGACTGCACGGCCGCCGGACTGCTTCCAACGGGCTGCTGCCACGCGCACACTCCCTCGCCGACGACACCGGGAGCTTGATCATCGACCCGATTGATCGTCACCGAGTGCAGGCGCCAGGTGTAGGTGAGGCGCCCGCTGCTGACCGTGCCGGTGATGTCGGGGGCATTGCCCAGACCGGACGTGGCCTCACAGTATGGGGCCACTTTGAAGGTCAGCAACGGGATCGTATCGGGCCACACGGTCGGCGCGATCTGCCAGTCCTCGGTATCCACCGGGACGATGTTCCCCGCCATCGGCTTCCCGTCGGCCGCCGCAGTGAGTTGCTCCGGCGTGAACAGCGGCCGGCCGAGACCGTCGGTGAGGCTGATCTGCGGGAACGGCCAGTCGCCGTCGGCCGGGTCGGGGAGCGCTAACTGCCCCGCCGCAGCGCTCACCGTGATGCATTTACTCAACGTCTTGAACCAGAGGTCCACCTCCCCGCACATCCGCAGGTTGAAGCCGAGTCGTGGGTCCGGCCCAACCTCCAGTTCCAGCGCGGCAGTCAGTCCGAGGCTGAACGGACCGATCCCGAACTCGCCATTGACCTGTGCACTCGCCCAGAAGAACATCGGGTTGGACGCGATCATCGCCACCACCGTCGCGTTGATCTCCGCCCACAGCACTCCCCGTGTGCCAAGCGTTTTGGTCAGCCCGGCACCGACTGCCACCGTGAAACCGTTCGACGTGGCGCCCTCATTCAGCAGACCGGGATTGCTCACGCCGCCACCCTCGATCATCACGAAGGCCCAGCCGGTGGTCGCGAACGGCGTATTCGGTAGCACCGTCGCCTCGATCGGCCCCGGTGGCCGGCCGGTCGGCCCGTTGGGGCCGTCGTCGCTTCCGGCCCGGAAGTACCACTGGTCGGGGTTCTCGAACGGGAAGCGGGCGGCGACCGGAAGATGTGCCGAAACGAGGTGCGGCAAGTGGTACGAGCCCTCCAGCGCCACGCAGAAGGCGCCGCTGTCGACGGAGAGCCCACCGAAGAACGTCAATCCCGCCCCGTCGTCTGGTCCCGGGGCGATGTCTTTCACATCCGCCAAACGGAACCGGTTAGCAGCCAGTCGGCCCTCGAGACCGGCCCGCAGCGCGAGGTCGGGGGCACTCACGCCCAAGACCCCACGCGCGTTGAACATGAAGCCCGCGTCCGGCAGCGTGCCGATCACTACGCCGACCCCGAGGGTGAGGCCGCCTGCACGCAGGGTCACGCTCTCCGGATCCCATGGTTTCCACTTACGCAGCTCGGTCAGTGGATCGTTTCCCACCGGCGGCAGTGCCGCGTTGACGCCGAACGCACCGCCGACGCTGTAGAGGCCCAATCCGCTGGGGCCCAACGGGATCGGCGCCGGCAGGTCCGCGCCGAAGGCAAGGTAGATCATCCGGACGCCGGCGGTCTCCCGCATGGAGAAGACCGCGACGGCGCCGAGGTCGAGCGGCACGATCCGGGCCCGCATCGCCAGCAAGATCCCAGCCTCCTTCGCGGTGCCCGTCGTGAGCGCCACCTGACCGGTGCCGGTGATCAGTCCCGGAATGTCGAGGGTGGCGTCCAGTCCGCGGATACTCACGTCGAAAGTGCCCGAGCGGTAGGTGGCCCGGATCGTCGCCCCCCTCACCTTGAGCGGGCCGAGATCGAGGGCGAACCGCAAATCCACTTCAAGCCAGGTGGATCCGCTCCCCGACCGGGTCCCGACCACGTCGAGCAGACTGCCCGGGGAGTCGACGTGCCAGCCGCCCGGATCCACCACTTCCCCTCGGGCGTCGGTGAGGTCGACCGTTGGAGCCGCGCCGCCGCCCACGTTGAGCCGAATGTTCCGCCACCGCACCCGCAGCGGCCGCTGCGGATCCATCGAGATCGTCACTGGTGGAAGCTTCATGTCTTCGACGCCGACGGCCCCCGAGACGTCGGCGAGGATCGAGGCCGTCGCACCGCCCGCGGTGTTGGCCACTTCCACCGTGACGCCGTGCAGCACAGCACCGCCACTGCGGACCATGCCGACCAGTCCGCCAGCGGCGCCGATCACCGCCGCGCCCGGCACCGCGCCTCCGCCCGCCTGTGCGCAAACCGCCGTACCCAGCGCAACCGCGACGCCCGCCAGTGGCTCGCCGGGGGCGATGCCCGGTCCGACTGCCATCAGTCCGTCTGGCGCTGCGGACGTCGCGGACCGTGCGCTGGTGAAACTCTCGGGATCGCCCGGACTGCGAGATCCGGTGAGCCGCAACGTCATCGGAGTACTCGATTTGGGTCCGCCGTCGATCAGCGGGGTGCCCGCGCTCGCCGGGTACCTCATCGCGATGTCGATCCCGGTCGGCACCAGATCTGCCAGCGAGAAGCCGCTGCCGAGGTGCCAGGTGAGCGAGCCGGTGATGCTCGGGTCGATGAAGGAGTCCGGAATCGAAGCCGTCACCTTCAGCCCACCGCCGGGGTCCGAGGTGATCGTGGCGGGAACGGCGAGATCGCCGAGCAACGGGATGTGCGGCGGCAGCACCACCTCGACGGCCCCGAAGTCGATTTTGCTGCCATTGAAGGTGACACCGCTGGCGGGCAGGATGAGCCCGAAGCCGCCAGGCAACAGAATAGTGCTCGGGCTGAGCGTGACCGTCACACCGGTGAATGTCAGTTGGGCCGTGCCACCGACATCGACGACCTTTGCGGTTCCGGAGATGGAAACGGCCAGTTTTCCGCTGGGCTTCATCTGCCGTCGCCCTTTGCTGGCCGCAGCGCTGGCGACCACCGCCGTGATACCACTGGGCGGATCGATGGCACCGCTGAACGTGAGGATCAGCAGTTCATCAGTGCCCGAAGCGCCCGTCGTCACGGCGATCGGGCTGCCCTTCGGCAACGTGCATCCGATCAGCCCGGGGACGGGCACCGCGGCGAGCATCGTGGCCGGTGCGACACCGTCGATCTTGTCGAGCTGTTTCAGGAACCCGGCCAGCGGCTCGGTGACCACCAAGTTCCCGAGCAGATTCAGCACCGAACTCATGGCGGGCACCTCCAGGACGGGAACGGATGCCTCCAGCCTGCGTCCGTCCGCCGGCACCTAGGCACGTAGTCGACTACTCGACTTTCGATTCCCCGATGATCTTCCGACCGGCCCGTCCCACCAGTTGCCTCTGCTCTCACCGACCACAGAAGGCCCAATGCCGCAGGTCAGGTTCCCTCAATACCCTCCAAGATCTGTTCCCGAAATTTGGATGATTAGCACATGTGTTCGGTGCGTCTGTGTCGTTATTCTGAGAACAGGACACCGCTTTCACCCACCGATCGCAGGGGACATCATGGACGCCACCACCCTCACCTCCTTCACCGATCTGCTGATCGACGACCTCACCCTCCCGGCGACCGGCGATGCCCGCTCGATCGGCGAGACGCTCGACCAGCCGCGCCTCGTGCTCGACGAGACGGAGGTGCTCGCCCTCATGGTCGGCGCGGTGCGGCTGCGTACTGTCGCCGACTACCTCATCTCACGGACCGTGGTGGCCGCCGAACGCCTGGCCATCCCGCACCGCAAACATCTCAAGAAGGGCGCCGATCTACTCACCGCTCTCGGTGTCGCCCCGGCAGTGGCCTACCGCGCCGCCCGCGTCGGCCACGCCGCCGGTGCCCTGCCCACCGTCACCCGCGACCTGCGTGACGGACACCTGAGCATCGAGCACGCCGACGCCATCGGCAAAGGCCTGGCCCACATCACCGACCGCGTCGACCTCGACGACACCCAGCAGGCCACAATCATCCGCACCCTCAAAAGCCACACCACCCCCGCCGACATCACCACCTGCGCCCGCGCCCTGGCCATCGAACTGGCCCCCACACCCGAACAGGCCGGCGACGACTACCTCCCCGCGGCAGAGAACCATGTCCTCAACGACATGACCCTGCACCAGAACGACGAGGGCCGCATCGTGGGCGAGTTCGACCTCGACGTCCTCA
>NZ_JBAQWU010000470.1:0-15689 GCF_049299075.1 Gordonia sp. (in: high G+C Gram-positive bacteria) | reverse complement strand
GTGTACCACCGCTACTGCCAGCCGGGCGAAGATGTGACGCTGAGCGCGACGCTGACCGAGGTGACCGGACCCAAGCAGACCGCGCTGGGTGAGGGCTGGTTCTTCACCACCCGCAACACCTGGTCGGTGGGCGACGAGGTCGTCGCCGAGATGGACTTCCGGATCCTCAAGTTTCGGCCTGCCACGCAGCAGGCGGCGGTCGAGGCGCCGTCGTACGACGGTCTCGACCCGACCAAGCTCATCAAACCCACCGTTTCTCGGGACACCGCGTTCTTCTGGGACGGCGTCGCCGCGCACGAGCTGCGTATTCAGCGGCTCGCCGACGGCAGTCTGCGGCATCCGCCGATCCCGGCCACCTGGAAGCCGTGGGGCGAGTCGACCGACTTCCAGGTCGCCGCCGGTAACGGCACTGTCTTCAGCTACGTGGTGCATCACGCACCGAAGGTGCCCGGCCGTGAGCTGCCCTTTGTGGTGGCGCTGGTGGAACTCGACGAGGGGGTCCGCATGCTCGGGCAACTGCGCGGGGTGGACCCGGACCAGGTGGCGATCGGGATGAAAGTCGACGTGGAGTTCCTCGACTTCCCGGCCGACGGCGACGACGAGCCATGGACCCTCTATGCCTGGAAGGCGACGCAGTGAGCACCGCACCCACAGTGAATATCGGGGACGTCTTACCGCCTTTGACGGTGGTGGCGACGCCCACCTTTGTGGTCGCGACTGCGCTGGCGACCCGCGACTTCCAGGACGTGCATCACGACCGCGATCTGGCGCAGACGAAGGGGTCCAAGGACATCTTTGTGAACATCCTGACCGACACCGGACTGGTGGAACGTTTCGTCACCGACTGGGCCGGACCGTCGGCGCGGATCGCCGGGATCAAGCTCAAGCTCGGCGTGCCCTGGTACGCCTACGACACCTTGACCTTGACTGGGGAAGTGGTCTCGACGTCATCGGCGCAGCGTGCCGACGAGGTCGAGGTGGCAGTGACCGGCACCAATTCGCTCGGCAAGCATGTGATCTCCACGGTCACCGTCATTTCCGGGGCGAGCAATTCAGGGGCGAGCGATGAGTGAGCGCACACTGTCCGGCAAGGCTGCGATTGCCGGGATCGGGGCCACCGAGTTCTCCAAGGATTCTGGTCGCAGCGAGCTGCGGTTGGCCGCTGAGGCAGTCAATGCGGCGCTGGCCGATGCCGGGCTGACGGCGGCCGACGTCGACGGCTTAGTCACGTTCACCATGGACACCAATGCCGAGATCGCGGTGGCCCGCGCAGTCGGTATCGACGAGCTCAAGTATTTCTCCCGGATCCATTACGGCGGGGGAGCAGCCTGCTCCACCGTGCAGCAGGCGGCGATGGCCGTCGCGACCGGTGTGTGCGATGTGGTGGTGGCCTATCGGGCCTTCAACGAGCGCTCGGGCAACCGGTTCGGGCAGGTCAGTGCGACGGTGGCCAACCAGGAGAACTCGTCGGGCACCGACAACGCGTTCAGTTATCCGCACGGCCTCTCCACTCCCGCGGCTTTCGTGGCGATGGTGGCGCAACGTTACATGCACGATTACGGCGCGACCAGCGAGGACTTCGGGCGCATCGCCGTGGTCGATCGCAAGCATGCCGCGGTGAACCCGCAGGCCTTCTTCTACGGCAAGCCGATCACCCTCGCCGACCATCAGGCGAGCCGGTACATCGCCGAGCCGCTGCACCTGCTGGATTGTTGCCAGGAATCAGACGGCGGGGTGGCGATTGTCGTCGTCTCGCCCGAACGCGCCCGGGAACTGGCGCAGCGGCCGGTCACCATCAGTGCCGCCGCGTCGGGCAGTGCGCGCAACCAGTTCATCATGACCAGCTACTACCGGGATGACCTCGCTGGTCTGCCCGAGATGGGGCTGGTCGGGCGGCAGCTGTGGGAGCAGGCGCAGCTGACGCCCGACGACGTCGATGTGGCAGTCCTCTACGACCACTTCACCCCGTACACGCTGATGCAGCTGGAGGAATTGGGCTTCTGTGGCCGCGGCGAAGCGAAAGACTTCGTCCGTGAGCCGGGTGCCCTTGAAGTGGGCGGACGGCTGCCGCTCAATACGCACGGCGGCCAGCTCGGCGAGGCCTACATCCATGGGATGAACGGCATCGCCGAAGCGGTCCGGCAACTCCGCGGGCAGTCGGTCAACCAGGTGGACGGCGCGCGCGCCGCCCTGGTGACCGCCGGCACCGGCGTCCCGACCTCCGGCTTGATCCTCACGACCGACTGATCCGACCAGCTCACCGACCAGAACCGCCCGCAAGGAGATCCCCATGAAATTCAATCTGGCCACCGTATTCGAGACCGTCGCCGATGCCGTCCCCGACCGGGTGGTGTTGACCTTCGAAGGCACCGGTTACACGTATGCGGACCTGGACCGGCAGATCAACCAGGTGGCCCACCTGCTGGCGCGACACGGAATCGGCCGCGACGACAAGGTCGCGCTGTATCTGAAGAACAGCGTGGAGCATGTGACCGCGTTGCTGGGCATGCTGAAGGTCGCTGCGGTGCCGGTGAACGTCAACTACCGCTACACCGGTCCGGAGTTGGCGTACATCTTTGAGAACTCCGATGCCGCGGCGGTCGTCGTCGAGCTGCCCGAGCATCAGGAGATTCTGGCGACGCTGGTCGGCGAGCTTCCCGAGCTGCGCACGGTGCTGGTGATCGGGGCGGTCACCGATGCGCTGCAGGCCGCGGTGGACGCCGCCGAGGGCGTTGAACTGGTTGATTTCGGCGGGTGGACCGCCGAGTCGACCGAACGGGACTTCCCCGAGCGCACCGGCGAGGAGCTGTACCTGATCTACACCGGCGGCACCACCGGCTACCCGAAGGGCGTCATGTGGCAGCACGACGACTTCTTCCGCAAGCCGATCTCCGGTGGTAACCCCTACGGGCCGGCGCGGGAAAGCTACGAGGAACTGGCCCGCGAAGTGCAGAACTTCCCGTCGCTGGCATTCCTGATCGCTGCCCCGCTGATGCACGGCGCCGCGTCGTACTCGTTGTTCACCTTCTTGGCGTTGGGCGGCCGCCTGATTCTGGAGCGCGACTTCGATGCGCGCACGATCGTCGCCAACATTCCGCGCGATCAGACCCAGATGATTCTGATCGTCGGCGATGCGATGGGGATGCCGCTGGTGGAGGAACTCGAGCGCACCGCGGGTGAGGTGGACCTGTCAAGTCTGTTCTCCATCGCCTCCGGCGGTGCGATCTGGAGTAAGAGCGTCCGCGACCGATTCCTGGCGGTCAAGCCGGAAATGATGTTGCGCGACAACTTCGGCGCCTCCGAATCCGGCAATGACGGTGAGATCATGCTCGACGAGAACGGCAACCTGAAGGTGCCGGCGACGCCGCGGATGATGGTGGTCGATGAATCCTTCACGCAGATCACCACTCCGGAGCAGGTCGGCTACATCGCGCGCGTCGGCAACATCCCCCTCGGCTACTACAAGGACGAGGAGAAGACGGCGCGCACCTTCCCGACGATGGCCGACGGTACTCGGATTTCGGTGCTCGGCGATATGGGTTACGTCGCCGACGACGGCGGGATCGTCTTCCTTGGCCGCGGCAGCCAGTGCATCAACACCGGCGGTGAGAAGGTGTACGCCGAAGAGGTCGAGGCCGTGCTGCACGGGCATCCGGCCGTGGCCGACGCGCTCGTGGTCCCGGTGCCCGACGCCAAGTACGGGCAGGCCGTGGCCGCGGTGATCCAGGTCGCCGACGGCGCCGAGGAACCGACCGTGGAAGAACTGCAGGAGTTCTGCCAGCAGAGCCTGGCGCGTTACAAACTGCCGCGCAGTGTCGTCGTCGTCGACGAGGTACGCCGTACGCCTGCGGGCAAGGCCGACTACCGCTGGGCTAAGTCCGCCGCTGAAGCCGCCGAATGAGTCCGGCCCATTAGGGCATGATTTAGCACCATGAACAGGGGTGCAACGGCACGCTTCCGCGGGGCGATGGACTGGTTGCCGGCCATCCGGACGGCCCGGCACTATCGGCGGGGCTGGTTGCGCGGAGATGTGGTGGCCGGGATCGCGGTCGGCGCCCTGATGATCCCGGCCGGCCTCGGTTATGCGGAAGTCTCCGGACTGCCGCCGGTGCACGGTCTGTACGCCACGATCATCCCGGTGCTGGTGTACGCGCTGATCGGGCCGTCGCGCATGCTGATCCTGGGGCCGGACTCGGCGCTGGCACCGATCATCGCGGCGGCGATCATTCCGCTTGCGGTTACCGATCCCGGTCGACGGGTGGAACTCGCCGGGGTGCTGGCGATCGAGGTCGGCGTGATTCTGGTGCTGGCCGGGGTGTTTCGGCTCGGCTTCCTCACCACCCTGCTGGCCAAGCCGATCCGGATCGGGTACCTGAACGGCATCGCCCTGGTGGTGGTCCTCGGGCAGATCCCTACGTTGCTCGGCTTCAGCGGTGCGGGCGACTCGATTCTTCAGGTGATCGTTGCCGATTGGCGCGGCCTGGTGGACGGTTCGGTGATCCCACAGGCTGCCGCGATCGGGATCACCGGTGTGGTGGTGATACTGGTGCTCCGGCGGTGGAGGAAGACCATTCCGGGAGTGCTCATCGTCGTCGTCGGCGCGATGGCATTCCTCGCACTGTCTGGCTGGCGCAGTGAAGTACCGGTGGTCGGCGCCATGCCGGAGGGATTGCCAGCCCCGGCAATACCGTCGACGAACTGGGCCGACTGGGTCCAGTTGGTCGGGCCCGCGGCTGGCATTGCCTTGATTGCCTTTGCCGATACCAGCGTGCTTTCGCGCACGTTCGCCGCGCGGGCCGGACACACGGTCAACAGCAACCACGAGGTCGGGGCGGTGGGCCTGTCGAATGTGGCGGCCGGAGTTTTGGGTGGCTTTCCGGTGAGCGCCTCGAGTTCCCGGACTGCGGTCGCTGACGCTGCAGGTGGACGGAGCCAGTTGTCCGCGGTCACCGGCGCAGTGCTGGTCCTCCTCGTGCTGCTGGTGATTCCCGGCGTGACCGACTATCTACCGTCGTCCGCGCTGGCCGCGGTGGTGATCGTGGCGGCGTTGTCGCTCGTCGACGTGCGCACGGTGTTCGAGTTGTTCCGAATCGACAAGGTCGAGGGTGCGCTGACTATCGTGGCCTTCCTCGGCGTCGCGATTCTTGGTGTGTTGGAAGGAATTCTGGTCGCCATCGCATTGGCCTTCGTGGGATTCATCTATTCGGCGTCCCGACCGTACCGGGCCGAACTCGGCGTGGTGCCCGGGCTGCGCGGATATCACGACGTCTCCCGCTATCCGCAGGCCGAACGCATCGCAGCGACGCTGATCCTGCGGTTCGACGCGCCCCTCTTCTTCGCCAACGGCGCCCTCTTCGACGACTGGGTGCGCACCGAGCTGAAGGCGGCGCGGGCGTCCGGGCGGACGATCGGGACCGTCGTGATCGCCGCCGAGCCGATCACCGACATCGACTCGTCGGCGATCGATGAGCTGGTGGAACTCGACGACTACCTGTCCAACCACGGCGTCGAACTGGTCTTCGCCGAACTCAAGGATCCGGTGCGCGAACAGCTCGAGAAGTACCGGCTCAGCGTCGACGGTCGACCGCGCTTCACTCCCGGGCACTTTGCCCCGACCCTCGGCTCCATCGTCGACGAGATTCTCGACGACGACTCCTGACGTCCAGAGGTTGGCGCCGCGTGGTGGCTCAGACCCGAGTGTTCTCGCCGACCCAGTCGATGAGCGGGGTCACCTGCCGCCAGTCGGCGCGGACCCGGTCGAGAAGGGCGGGAGTGTGCACGACGTCATCGAACCCGTAGGAGCGCATCGCGGTGAGTGATCGGTAGCGGAGCAGTGCGATACGCGGATGGTCTTTCGGCCAGCCGCGCGGCGCGGTCTTGAGGCGATCGCCGTCGATCGTCCAGCCGGACGTGGTCAGGCCGCGCAGGATCTTCTCCAGGGCGGCGCCGCGGTGCCGGTGGTCGATCGCCTGTCGGATAGCGGCAAGGTGCTCGCCGTTCGCCTCGTAGAAGCCGCCGCCGACCCGGAAGCCCGGGGCGGCGATCTCGGCGTAGTAGCCGGTCGCCGGCCCGGTCGCGACGAAGGCGCCCTGATGTGTCTTATACGGCGTCTTGTCTTTCGCGAACCGGACGTCGCGGTACGGGCGGAAGATCTTGGCCGCACCGAACTCGCTGGCGAGAGCGTGGGTGAGGGCCGCCATCGGCTCGGCTACCGCGACGCGGTACTGCTCCTTGTGCGCTTCCCAGAACACTTTGCTGTTATCGACCTCGAGGTCGTCGTAGAAGTCGAAAGCTGCTTCGGGAAACCCGGTGAAGGACACGCCGTCTATCGGATCGGGCTACTGGTTCTTGTAGATCTTGCCGTCCTTCATGATGACGTCGAAGTTCTTACCCGGATCGGCGATCAGGTCGATGTCGGCGAGCGGATCACCGTTCACCAGAATCAGATCGGCCAGGGCGCCAGTCTCGACGACGCCGAGGGTGCCGGCATAGGGTGACCGTGGCCCGGAGAGCGCCAGCAGCTGGGCATTGTCGTAGGTGGCCAGGCGCAGCAGATCGGCACTGGAGAACCACTCCTTCAGGGAGAGCAGCATCTTGTTCTGGTTCTCGTTCATCTCCGGCTCGAACAAGAAGTCGGTGCCCCAGGCGAGTTTCACGCCAGCCTCCTTGGCCATGGCCCAGACGCGGTCGTTGCCCTCGACGATGGGGCCACGCTTGGCGCGTCGTTCCGGTGCCATCGTCTCGTTGTTGGGGATCAGATACTGGCCGGACAGCCACACCTCTTTCTCGGCGATGTAGTCGACGGTCGGCCGGTCCAGCAGCTGGCCGTGCTCAATGCACTTGACGCCAGCGTCGATAGCGCGCCGCACCGACCGCGGCGTGTAGGCGTGCACCGTCACATAGGTGTTCCAGTCGTCGGCGGCGCGGACCGCAGCGTCGAACTCGTCCGGGAGGAACTGGGTCACATCGATGGGATCGTAGGCCGACGAGGTGCCGCCACCGGCCATCAGCTTGAGCTGGCTGGCACCGAGCCGCAGATTCTCCCGCGCGGCGGTGAGTACCTCGTCGTGCCCGTCGACGATGAAAGTCGCGCCGATCTGCTGGGCGCGCGGCACGATCCCGGAGAATCGGCGGCAGGGCTCGTCGGGGGTGCGGAAGTCGCCGTGGCCGGAGGTCTGCGAGATCATCGCGCCGGACGGCCAGATGCGAGGTCCGGGGACCAGTCCGCCGTCGATGGCGGCCTTGACCGGAAAGATCGGACCGCCCAGGTCGCGGATCGCGGTGAATCCGCGCATGAGGGTGTCGCCAGCCGAGCCAAGGGCGCGCTTCCCGAAGTCGTCGGGGGTGCCGTTCGGGTCGTACAGCTGAGCCATGGTGGAACTGCCGAATACCAGGTGGACGTGGTTGTCGATCATGCCGGGCATCAGCGTGCGGCCGTTACCGTCGATGACGACGGTCGACGGCGAAGGCTGCTGACCGCTGCCGATCTCGGAGATCGTCGTGCCAGCAATAAGCACGTCCGTCGGCTCGCTGAGCTTGCCAGCCTTAACGTCAAGGACGCGAACGTTCTGAAAGAGGGTGTCGGGGGACTCAGGAGCGGTCATAACTGACAGCGTAGGACCGCAGCTACAGCCACGCAGGGGATCGGCGCGGCCGATCAGGTCTGGCGGCTCAGCTGGTCACATCCTGCGGCGCGCTAGGCACATCTTGCGCTTTTGGGTCGAGGCTGTCGGCGCTGATCACCTGGCGCGGGGCATACCAGCCGAGGAATATGGCGCCGACCACCAGTACCGCACCGAGCACCAGGCAAGCCTGCTGCATCGGCGGAAGAAAGGCGTTCTCGGCTCCGGTGCGGATGAAGTCGGCCAGTGCGCCGGCCTGCGGCGGCAACTGGTCGGCGACCTCGACGGCGCCGGCCAGGGACAGTTCGATCCCGTGGGCGGCCTGGCTGGCCTGTGCGGGGTCGATGGCGGCGAGTTGTTCGCGGGCCGCGTCGGCAGTGGGCCCGATGCGGCTGGCGTAGCCGGCCGCCATCAGGCTGCCAGCCAAGCCTATACCGATGGCGGCGCCCAGTTCGCGGGCGGTGTCGTTGACCGCTGAGCCGACACCCTGTTTATCCAGCGGGGTGTTTGCCATGATCGCCGTCGTTGAGGGTGCGGTGGCCAGACCGATGCCGATGGCCGTGACGGCCAGCATGACGGCCAGCTTCCAGTACTCGTTGGGTTCAAAGATGCCCATCGCGATAATGCCGATTCCGGTCAGTCCGATACCGATCGCGAGGACGACGCCCAGCGAGTGGAAGCGCACCGCCACCCAGTTGCCGAGCAGGGCGAACAGGCCCACGCCGGCCACCATCGGGATGAGCGCGACGGCCGATTTGAGGGGCGAGTAGCCGAAGACCAGTTGGAGGAGCAACAGAATGAGGTAGAAGAGGCCGAACGATGCGAAGAACTGCAGCATCACCGAGAGTGCGCCGGAGGAGAAGGCGCGATTGCGGAAAAGTCGGACGTCGAGGAGTGGTGCGGTGCGCCGGCTTTCGATGAAAACGAAGACAGCGCCCAGGGCCAGTCCGCCGAGGAGGCACACCAGCACCAGCGGGTCGGTCCAGCCGCGCGTGGGTGCTTCGAGCAGGCCGAAGACGACGCCGGTGACTGCGACGATGGAGGTGATCGAGCCGATAAAGTCGAACGGTCCGGGATCGGCGTCCTTCGATGAGCCGATGGAGAGGGTGAGTCCGAAGGCGACCAGCGCACCGACCGCAAAGGTGATGAACACCGAATGCCAGCTGAAGAACTGCAGCAGCATGCCGGTGACGAAGAAGCCGAGGATGGCGCCGACGCCGGCCACCGCCGCCCAGATGCTGACACCGATGGGGCGTTGTTCGCGCGGTACGCCGGCGGTGATCAGGGATAAGGTTGCAGGCATGATCAGTGCCGCGCCGACGCCCGCGGCGAATCGGGTGGCGATCAACTCGCCCGGGGTGTCCACCCAGACGGCGGCCAGCGAGGCCATCCCGAACACCAGCAGGCCGAGCAGCAGGACGCCGCGCCGCCCGAAGCGATCACCGATCGCGCCGGCGGGCAGCAGCAGCGCCGCCAGAATGAGCGTGTAACCGTCGATGATCCACATCATCTCGGTACTGCTCGCGTGAATGTCCCGCGCGATATCCGGTAGCGCCGTGTTGAGCGCCGCCATGGCCGCGACTACCAGGCTGACGGCTAGGCAGGAGACCAGGATCAGCCAGACGGTCCGAATGCTCCACGCCCCGACACGCACGCTCATCCTCACTCGTAACTTTCGTAACTTATGTCACAGTAATGGTACGGAATCACACCATTCCTATCGAAAGTGAACCGTCATGGCTTCTCATCATGTTGCCCCGTCTCGCGTCTGCGTCGGCGACCTGACACCGGTCCGACTCCACCTGGGGCGTGTTCTCGCCCTGGTGGGGATTCTGGTAGGCGTGCTGGCGATGATCCTCGTGCTCCTGGCCAGCGCCGCCTGACCCTTCGACAGGCTCAGGGAGCGGGAGCGTCCTGCGGGAGCGTTATCAGGGGGCGGGTGCGTACCTGGCGATCACGTCGCCCACCGGCTCGAGGGCCGCGGCGACGTATCCCTTCGCTCTGCCGCGCAGAGCGGAGTACGCCTTGGTGAGAGCTGCCGGGGCCGACTCCGCCTGCTGATCGGTCACCGTCAGGAGTGCTTCGCTGGCTACGTCCGAGTGGGCCGCCAGGTACTTGCCGAACGGCTGCCCGTCGCGCGAATCCCACAGTGGCGCAAGCGCATCCAGAAAATTCGGAAGCATGTGGTTCGTTGCATTCACCACGACGGCGGGCTTGAACTTCCGCGCCGTCGCGTAGGCGCCCTTCACCGCCGCACCGGACACTCCGGACTGCGCCTTCACCTGCTGATCGATCACCTCGGCGAGGTCGGCGGACAGCGCCTCGCGCTGGGCGAGGAGGGGGGTGAGCGAGGAGGTCATCGCACATTCTCATTTCGTCGGCCGGCTCAGCTTTGCCGGTGCAGCACCACATTACCCAGCGCCGGAGCGTCATCGCGGTCAGCAACCGTGGTGATGACCACGACGCGCGCGCCGTCCTCCCACGCCCGGATGCGCAGTGTCTCGCCGGGGAACACAATTCCGGCAAAGCTGGCGCCGAAGCCGGCGACCGCGCTCGCGTCGCCGCCGAGCAGATCGTCGATCAGCGCGCGGCACACCGTTCCGTAGGTGCACAGACCGTGCAGGATCGGTCGGGGGAATCCGGCCGCCGCGGCGAACGATGGGCTGCTGTGCAGCGGATTGCGGTCGCCGCACAGCCGGTACAGCAGTGCCTGCTGGGGCAGTGTCGGCGCGATCAGTTCGTGGTCGGGCGCACGGTCGGGCAGCTCGAGGCGGGACGACGATCCGCGTTCGCCACCGAAACCGCCCTCACCCTTGGCGAAGATCGAGCTGCGGGCAGTCCACAACCGATTCCCGGCGTCGTCGACGGTCTCGGACTCTTGGACGATGACCGCGGCCGAACCTTTGTCCTGCACCTCAGCGATGCGCGTGCGGGTGGTGGCGGTGCCGCTGGCCGGTAGTGGCCGGTGCACCTGGACCTCCTGGCTGCCGTGCACCACCTTGGCCAGGTCGATGTCGATGCCAGGGAAGCTGACCTTCGGCGGCGCACTGGCCAGGAAGGTCGCTGCCACGGTGGCGAAGGTAGGCAGCACCTTGGGTGCGACGTCGTCGATGTACTCCAGCCCGGTGGCGTCCATCGGATCGTGGGCACCGCCGACGGCGAGGTTGTAGAGGGCCACCTCTCGCGGGGTCCACGAGAAGGTGGTGGCGCCCAGGTCGGCGCCGACGGCTACGGTTGGGTCGATAGGCATTGCTCAGGCTCCCGTCGTGGCGTTGCTGCGGGTGTCGGCCTTTGCGACGGCGTCGAGCGCGGCGAGGTAGCCGAAGACGACGGCCGGGCCGATGGTGGCGCCCGGGCCGGCATAGGTGTGGCCCATTACCGGGGCGCTGGTGTTGCCCGCGGCATACAAGCCGTCGATCACGGTGCCGTCCGCGCGCAGCGCGCGGCCGGCGATGTCGGTGTCGATGCCGCCCTTGGTGCCGAGATCGCCGGGGACCATTTTGACCGCGTAGAACGGGGCCTTGTCTACCGGGCCGAGGTTCGGGTTCGGCTTGTTGGTCGGGTCGCCGTAGTAGTTGTCGTACCCGCTGACGCCGCGCTGGAAGTCGGCGTCGACGCCGCTGTGGGCGAAGCCGTTGAATCGCTGGGTGGTGGCGGCCAGCGCCTCGGCTGGCACGCCCATCTGCTCGGCCAGGCTGGCGATCGTGTCGGCCTTGACCACCGCACCGGAGGCGAGCCAACTCTTCGGGATCGACTGGCGGGCGGGCAGGCCGGCGAACAAGTAGCGGTTACGGCAGCGCTGATCCATCACCAGCCACGCCGGGACGTTGGCGCCGGCGCCTTCTCCCTGACCGAACTCGCCGCCGTACATTTGGTGGCCGGCCTCGACATAGGGCAACGACTCGTTCATGAATCGCTCACCGCGGGTGTTCACCATGAAGGTGCCCGGCATGTTCCGCTCCGACAAGGCGAACCATGGGCCCTTGGGTAGCGGCATCGTCGGCCCCCACCAAGCATCGTCCATCAGGGAGACGGCCGCGCCGGCGGACTGGGCGGCGACGATGCCGTCGCCGGTGTTGGACGGAGCGCCGGTGGTCCATTCGGTGCCGATCGGTGCGCGCTGGTACTGCGCCCGCATCTCGGCGTTGTGCTCGAAGCCGCCACTGCCCAGGATCACACCGAACCGTGCCCGGATCTCGTGCGGCTGGCCGTCGTGCTCCACCCGCACGCCGACCACGGCGCCGTCTTCGACAAGGAGTTCGGTGAGCGGAGTGTTCAGCCGGAGGTCGACGCCAGCCTGGCGGCAGCCGACCAGGAGTTCGGCGGCGAGCGCGGCGCCCATCGCAATCATCTTCTTATTTCGCGATTTGAACCAGCTGAATCGGGCGCCGACCTTGGCCATCTTCGCGATGCCGCGCCAGTGCCGCATGCCGACGTTCATCCACTTGTAGTCGCTCTGCAGCACCACCATATTCAGCGGCGCCTTGGTGTACATGGGGTGCATGGTGGCTAGGTCGCCGCCGAGGCGACGCGCATCGAAGGGCCGCGGTTCCACCGAACGGCCCAACACCCGGCCGCCCGGGGCCTCCGGGTAATAGTCGGAGTAGCCCTTGACCCATTCGAGGTCGAGCGGGGCGTTCGCCATGAGGTAGTCCAGCGCCTCGGGGCCGCGGTCGATATAGGTGTCGATCCGATCGGCTGGCGCATGCTCACCGATGATGGCGTGGGCGTATTTGCGGGCCTCTTCGGGCGTGTCGACCACCCCATCGCGGCGCAGCACCGAGTTGTTCGGGATCCACACACCGCCGCCGGAGCGGGAGGTGGACCCGCCCCAATACGGCGACTTTTCGACGAGCACGGTGCTCAGGCCCTTGCTGGCGGCGGTCAGCGCAGCCGAGAGCCCGGCTCCGCCGGCACCCACGACAACGACGTCGACGGTCTCTTGCTGCATCACATACCCTTCTGGGCGGTCGCAGCCGCCACGGGAGAACTAGAACACGTTTCAGTTGTCAGGATAAACGAGCGCGCCGGATTTCCGGTAGCGGACTCGTCGGCTACCTCACCAATAGCCGTCGGGATCGGACTCCGGCGATTCCCGCGGCACAATGCCTTCGGCCACCCCGTGGTCAATCGACGCCGAGAGGCGCGGGCAGGTGGGCAGCAGTGCGGGATTGCCGCCCTGTGCCCGGATCGCGGCGATCTCAGTGCACTGGGCGAGGGCGTCGTCGTTCCACTGCACGCTGGTGTGGTGCGGGCTGGTCTTCTTGACCAGAACGCCGGCGTGGCAGGTACGGCATTCCAGCTCGGCCATGCCGCCGCGCAGATAGTGCTGCCTATCGCGGGCGGTGGCCCTCGCGATGGCGGCCAGGCGCTCCGGATCGCCGGTGTAATCCGGAGCTTTGGCCCAGCCGCTGTCGGCGAACATCAGACCGAGGTGTGCTCGGCTGCGGCGAGATCGGCAGCCTCCTCGGCCGCTTTCTCCTCGGCCTGGCGACGCAGATTCTCCTGCACCTCGACGTTCCAGTTCTCCAGCGCCTTGGCGGTGTCGATCTCGTACTCGAAGCGGTCGGTCATCTCGTCGGTCACATCGTCGATGTCGACGTAATACTGTTCGTACCAACGACGCAGCTGGTAGACCGGGCCGTCCTCTTCGACCAGCAGCGGGTTGTCGATGCGGGTCTTGTGCTTCCAGATCTGAACATCCTGCATGAAGCCGATCTCGATGCCCGCCGAGATCTTCTTGGCCATCTTGTCGGCCTGCTCGGGGGTCAGGCCCTCGGGGATCTTGGCCATCACGCCGAACATCAGCACAAAACTGTTCTCGTCGATCGGGTAGTGGCAGTTGGTCAGGATGGTCTCGACCGCGTAGCCGCCGTAGTACTGCACCATCGGATTGAGCATGTAGGAGGGGCCGTAGTACGCCGCGATGGACTCCAGGCGGGTGTCGCCGTACGCGGACGAGATCCCGACATCGGGCCGGCCGTTGCTGTTCATGTACTGCGCCGCGGTCTGTCCCTCGAAGACGTTCTTGAAGTAGTCGGGGAGGGCGTAGTGCACATAAAAGAAGTGGGCCATATCGACCACGTTGTCGATGATCTCGCGGCAGTTGGAACCCTCGATCACCAGCGTGTTCCAGGTCCAGTCGGTCCACTGTTCGGTCTGGTACTCAGCCAGCTCCGGGATGATGCACTCCTCCGGCGGCGGATTGCCCTCGGGATCGTTGTAGACGAAGACTTGGCCGTTGCGGACCATCGTCGGCCAGGTGCGGGTCTTGGCCAGCTTCGGGTTGCGCTTGGCGTAGGGCACCTGTGCGCAGCGGCCCTTGCCGTTCCACTGCCAGCCGTGGAAGGGGCAGGCGATGTTGTCGCCGCGCACCTGACCCTGCGAGAGGTCGGCTCCCATGTGTCGGCAGAAGGCGTCGAGCACCTTCACCTCGCCGGCCGAATCGGCCCAGACCACCAGTTTGGTGCCGAAGATCTGGAGCGAGTGCGGCTTGCCGTCGGTGTATTCGGTGACCAGCCCGATGCAGTGCCAGCCGCGTGCGTAGCGGCTTGGCGGGGTGCCGGTGTCGATCTCGCGGATGCCGGTGTCGGTGGTATTCATGCTGGGGCTGCCTCCCTTGAACTGCGGTGATCTACCAATATTAGAACACGTTCCACATCAAAACGAGAACGTGTTCTAATATTGGATCAGTACCTACGACAACGTACGAGAATGGAGCGGTCATGGCCCAGCGAAGTGAAGCCGGACAGCAGGTCCTGGAGAAGATCAATGCGGTGCTGCCCGAGCTGGCACAGCGCGCGCAGGAGACCGAAGACGCACGTCGCATCCCCGACGATGTGGTGGCGATTCTCGAGGGCACCGGCTTCTTCAAGCTGATGCAGCCCGAGCAGTGGGGTGGCTACCAGGTGGATCCGGTGACCTTTTATGAAGCGGTCCGGCGCATCGCCACGGCCTGCGGTTCTACCGGCTGGGTGGCCGGCATTATCGGCATCCACAACTGGCACCTGGCCCTGTTCGACCAGCAGGCGCAGGAGGACGTGTGGGGCAAGGACCCGAGCGTCCGGATCTCGTCGTCGTACGCGCCGATGGGCGCCGGCGAGGTGGTCGAGGGCGGCTACCAGGTCAACGGATCGTGGGCGTGGTCGTCGGGCTGCGATATTGCCGACTGGGTCGTCGTGGGCGGACCGGTCTTCAAGGGTGGTAAGCCGGTCGACTTCGTCAGCTACCTGATCCCGCGCGAGGACTACGAGATCCGCGATGTGTGGAATGTTGTCGGTCTGCGCGGCACCGGTTCCAACACGATCGAGGTCAAGGACGTCTTCGTCCCACGGCACCGCATCCTCAGCTTCCGCGCCATGTCGACCGGCGAAGCGCCCGGTCTGGAGCGCAACACCGCGCCGGTCTACAAGATGCCGTGGGGCACCATCCACCCGAGCACCATCTCGGCGCCGATCGTCGGCATGGCCTACGGCGCCTACGAGGCGCACGTCGAGCACCAGGGCAAGCGCGTGCGTGCCGCCTACGCCGGCGAGAAGTCGAAGGACGATCCGTTCGCGAAGGTCCGGATCGCCGAGGCGGCCAGTGACATCGACGCCGCCTGGCGTCAGCTCTCGGGCAACCTGCAGGCCGAGTACGATCTGCTGCTGGCCGGCGAGGAGATTCCGATGGATCTGCGGCTGGCCGCACGCCGCGATCAGGTGCGCGCCACCGGCCGCGCCATCGCGGCGATCGACCTGCTCTTCGAGAACTCCGGTGCCCACGCGCTGGAGAACGGCACCCCCATCCAGCGCTTCTGGCGCGACGCCCACGCCGGCCGCGTGCATGCCGCGAACGATCCCGAGCGGGCCTACGTGGCCTTCGGCAACGGAGAGTTCGGCGTGCCCATCGGCGACACGATGGTCTGAGACGAAAGACTGCGACCAATGAGCACAGAAGATCTCTCGCCGATCCGCTCCCTCGGGTACATGCGGATCGATGCCACCGATATGGATGCGTGGCGCGAGTACGGACTGAAGATCCTCGGCATGGTCGAGGGCACGGGCTCCCTTCCCGGTGCGCTCTACC
>NZ_JBAQWU010000469.1:0-2591 GCF_049299075.1 Gordonia sp. (in: high G+C Gram-positive bacteria) | reverse complement strand
GGCACGGTCCGTCGTCGTGCCGAGGATCTCGGCATCGACCTGTCCGACGTCGACATCATCGATCCGCGTACCAGTGACCTGGCCGGGCAGTTCGCCGAGATCTACACTGAGCTGCGCAAGCACAAGGGTATGACCCTGGAACGGGCGCACGAGATCGTCTCCGACGAGTCCTACTTCGGCACGATGATGCTGCACACCGGCATGGTCGACGGCATGGTCTCCGGCGCGGTGCACACCACGGCGCAGACTATCCGCCCGGCCTTCGAGATCATCAAAACCCAGCCCGGCGTCTCCACCGTGTCCAGCGTCTTCTTCATGTGTCTGGCCGACCGGGTCCTCACGTACGGCGACTGCGCGGTAGTGCCCGACCCCTCATCCGAGGAGTTGGCTGACATCGCCATCTCGTCGGCGGCCACGGCAGCTGCCTTCGGCATCGATCCGCGCGTCGCCATGCTCTCGTACTCGACCGGCGGATCAGGATCCGGCGTCGATGTGGATAAGGTCCGCACGGCCACTGAGCTAGTCCGTGACCGCGCACCCGAGCTGCTGGTGGAGGGGCCGATCCAGTACGACGCGGCAATCGATGAGACGGTGGCCAGCGCCAAAATGCCCGGCTCTCCGGTCGCCGGGAAGGCGACGGTGCTGATCTTCCCGGACCTCAATACCGGCAACAACACGTATAAGGCGGTGCAACGCAGCGCGAGCGCCGTGGCCATCGGCCCGGTCTTGCAGGGTCTGAACAAACCAATGAACGATCTCTCGCGTGGCGCCCTCGTCTCGGACATCGTCAACACCGTGGCGATCACCGCGATCCAGGCACAGAACCTCAAGAAGGCACAGAACCTCAAGAAGGCACAGAAATGACTCGAAAGACCATCGCCCCTGGCGCGGTGCTGGTGATCAACGCTGGCTCGTCATCGCTGAAGTATCAGCTCGTCGATCCACTCACTGAGAAGGTGTATGCCGACGGGCTGGCCGAACGGATCGGGGAGGCGACCGGATCGGCCATCAAGCACGAGGCGTTCGGCCGCAAGCGCACGGTGGAGGTCTCGTTGCCCGATCACCAGGCTGCGATCGGCACAGTCGCCGAGATGCTGCGCGAGGACGGAATATTCTTGGTCGATGCCGAACTCGCCGCGGTCGGGCACCGCGTCGTCCACGGGGGACGCAGTTTCCACGCACCGACGGTGATAGACGACGAGGTGCGCGCCGAGATCGAACGCATTGCCCCGCTCGCCCCGCTGCATAATCCGCCCAACCTGGTCGGTATCGAAGCGGTGTCCGCACTGCTGCCGGATGTGCCGGCCGTTGCGATCTTTGATACGGCCTTCTTTCATAATCTCCCCGATGAGTCGGCGACCTATGCCCTCGACGCCGAGACCGCCGCCAAGTATGCAATCCGCCGGTACGGCTTCCACGGCACCAGCCACCAGTACGTTTCCCGCCGAGCAGCGGAGTTTCTGGGCCGACCAGTCGAGGAGATCAACCAAATCGTCTTGCACCTGGGTAACGGTGCGTCGGTCTCGGCCGTCCAGAGGGGCCAACCGATCGACACGTCGATGGGCATGACGCCGCTCGAAGGCCTAGTCATGGGCACCCGCACCGGCGACATCGATCCGGGTATCGCCTTCCAGCTGGCGCGCGTCGGCGGCATGTCGGTCGACGAGATCGACCACCTCTACAACAAGCAATCAGGTCTGAAAGGCCTGTGCGGCGACAACGACTTCCGCACCATCCTCGAGCGCGTCGACGCCGGCGACCCGGCAGCCGTCGCGGCGTACCGCGTCTACCTGCACCGCCTCCGGCACTACATCGGGGCCTATCTGATTGAGCTCGGTGCCGTGGACGCGCTCGTCTTCACTGCCGGCGTTGGGGAGAACGCTGCCGCTGTCCGGGCAGATGCGCTCGCTGACCTGCAGATGTACGGCATCACGATCGATCCGGTGCGCAACGCCATACGTTCGGGTGAGGCCCGCCGGATTTCGACGGACGACTCCTCGGTAGCTGTGCTGGTGGTGCCGACCAATGAAGAGTTGGCTATCGCCCGACAGTCCGTCGCCGTCGTTGCAGGCCCCTGACCTGGGGAGTTGTGTTCTTGTTGGGGTGTGTGTAACTTTAACCGGGTTGCTCCGGCAGAACTTTCTAAGGAAAGTTCGGGGTTCGGGGTTGACAAGCAGGAAGCGGATCGGTTACGATAAGTTTCTACTCGTTGAGTCCGGGTTTTGCCTGGTTTTGACGGGGAGGGTTTCAGGCGGTAGTCTGGAGCAGTTGCCCGCGAGTCGGGTGGCGGTTGTTGTGCTCATTGAAGTTCGCATGGCCGGTGGGTTGTGTGGTGTTGGTGGGTGTGTGTTTTTTGAGAACTCGATAGTGTGTGATGGATTTTCTTGTGCCAGTTTTGTTTTGGCTGGTGTCGAGGATTTTCGGATATGAATTTTTTGTTTTTTGATGGTTATTTTTGATGCCAGTCAATTCTTTTTTGTTTGAAGGATTATTTTGGTCAGGTCTTTTCTCTGATACATGTTTTGTTTGGAGAGTTTGATCCTGGCTCAGGACGAACGCTGGCGGCGTGCTTAACACATGCAAGTCGAACG